>NZ_DGNN01000013.1:0-71260 GCF_002388965.1 Leisingera sp. UBA4491
GGACCAGCGGGGGGCAGGTCATTGTCATTCCGAACAAGCGGAGGGGAGCGCGCCTTTCGAGCGAAGTGCAGGGATCGACAAAACACCGACGATCCAGGAAACCAAGACAGGGTCATTCTGAGATGGGTAGAGGGAGCAACCACCCAAGTAGCAAGGTAGCAACAATAATTTCAGGCCCACCATTGCCCGCCCTTAGCGGTCATGTCCTGAACCGTTGCTCAATCTTTAGCGCTTGTTTGGCACCATCTGAGCGTGCGACCGGATAGGATTTGCCATCAACAGTCTGCGCACTCCGGCAGCGCTAAAAAACATCTTGCCCAGAAAATACAAAGGCAGGCCAAAGCCTGCCTTGAAGTGTTTTGCTGTAGGAAACGTCAAACAGGCGAGATTTGCGTGAAGTCGATCTCTTCAACCGGGACCACAATTGTTCCTTGATCAAACAATATCGCGCTGCGCATATATTCTGCAAAAGTGTCCGTGCGTGCGGTCGTTGTTGTGAAGGAAAGTTCCGCTGCAGAACTTTCTCTCTCGATGAAGCTGACATCTGATGTTTGCATTAAATAATTCACGGTTGATCCTCCCTTTTCCACCCTTCAAACAGCCGATTGTCCTGAAAGCCAATCGCAGGTGGTGCGCCATTTTGCGGCACTTGCACCTTCTGCAGGACACCCTCGGTGATGAATTGATGGCTTCCGCCTTCTACCGTTTCAATCAATCCACGCCGCACCCGGTAGTGCACAGCCGGGTGGTTTGCAAGCTCTACGTCCGGGGCAAACCGATCTCGTAGTTTCAGTGTTGCACTGACATTCTTATATAGATTTCTTAATATCGCGTAAAATTCTTCGCTCGGTTTCTCAATTTTGAGACCAAGCAACTCTGCCTCGCGGCGGTTGATTGTGTGGTCATGGCTTCCACTTTCACTGCAGAGGAAGTCGATGATTTGTTCTTTCTTCTGGCCTTCAATCTCCTGATGAACCAGGAGCTTCGTCGCCAGATCTCGTATCTGTGTTCTGGTCCTGAAAATTTGCCCCAAGACCAATGGATGAATCTGGGACGACAGGTGCGTCAAAACGGTTGCAAGACTGTTGGAGTCTTCCACACCAAGCTGCTTTGCCACATCCAGATATCCCTGAACTGCCTCCACGCTCACTGGGGCCCTTTGCGGCGGGTTGGTCCCTGGCACATGCGGATTCATAGGGTTGTTCACGCTTGGATCAATTGGCCCAAGTGTGGATTGTTTTGACATCACGATCCGGTTTGCGCCAAGGCACATCAGCGTGCCAGCACTAAGCGCCTTGACCAAAACGATGATTTCCAGCTCCTCACAAAACGTTCGGAGCAGATTGATCAATCTCCAGGCTGTCGCTGTGTTCCCGCCGGTTGTGTAGAGAACTACAGTGATTTTTTGTGCAGGCCAAAGCTCATCCAAATGCTCAACAAAAATGTCATCAACATCCGGGCCGATTTGGGTTTCCATCGCAGGCCGGTCACTGGTGACATACAGCAACACCTTGGAATCTCTTGCTGCTGCTATCTGTGATAAAATCTCTCTACGCTCTTCGTGGGCGCTTTCAGTTTGAGAAACTGGAAGTGCCACGGGCTGTTGGGCCCCTCCGATGTTCTGCTGGTTCAATTTTTTGCCTCTATGCCGTCTCGTGCTCACCCATAAATTGAATCAGACTGGTGTCTATAGCAAGAGTCTTCGGCAAGGCGACGCCGCGTTTCCCACATCAGCGGCAAAAATCGCAAGTTTTGAACGTGTAAGACGCGATTTCACGCCTTCTCAAGAGCCGACCCAAATAGGAAGTTTCGTTCCGGGTATCGTTCCGGATAAGCCCATCTAAACGGCGTGATTTCCTTTAAGATACTGATTTTAATGGCGACCCCGGCAGGATTCGAACCTGCAACCTGCCCCTTAGGAGGGGGCTGCTCTATCCAGTTGAGCCACGGGGCCGCGTCTTTCCGCGATAGCAAATCCGTCCTGCGATCACAATGGGATCGGCACAGCCCAAAGCCGTTTTGCCGCGCGCAGTTTCCATTGTGCAGCAAGTGATGTCTGCGCTAACGTCAAAGGCAGACATAACAAGAGGCTCAGGAACGTGACCACGGACAGCAAGCGCCCGCTTACCCTTCGCGATGTATCCGAAGCAACCGGTGTTTCCGAAATGACTGTAAGCCGGGTTCTGCGCAACCGCGGCGACGTGTCGGAGAAGACGCGCACTAAGGTGCTGAGCGCCGCAAAGGAACTGGGCTATGTGCCCAACAAGATTGCGGGCGCGCTGGCCTCGAACCGGGTGAACCTGGTGGCTGTGATCATCCCGTCACTGTCCAACATGGTGTTCCCGGAGGTGATGACCGGCATCAACCAAGTGCTGGAGAACACCGAGCTGCAGCCGGTTGTCGGCGTCACTGACTATCAGCCCGAAAAAGAGGAAAAAGTGCTGTACGAGATGCTCTCGTGGCGCCCCTCCGGCGTGATCATCGCGGGGCTGGAGCATACCGAAGCCGCCCGTGCCATGCTGAGCAGCGCCGGTATCCCGGTGGTGGAGATCATGGATACCGACGGCAAGCCGGTGGACGCGATGGTTGGCATCTCTCACCGCCGTGCAGGGCGCGAGATGGCAAAGGCGATCCTGAAGGCAGGCTACCGCCATATCGGCTTCATGGGCACCAAGATGCCGCTCGACCACCGCGCCCGCAAACGCTTCGAAGGCTTCACCGAGGCGCTGGCCAAGGAGGGCGTGGAGATCGAGGACCGCGAGTTCTATTCCGGCGGCTCAGCCCTGGCCAAGGGGCGCGAGATGACCCAGGCCATGCTGGAGCGCTCGCCCGAGCTGGATTTTCTCTATTATTCCAACGACATGATCGGAGCAGGCGGCTTGCTTTATCTGCTGGATCAGGGCATCGACGTGCCTGGCCAGATCGGCCTCGCCGGTTTCAACGGCGTGGAGCTGCTGCAAGGCCTGCCCCGCAAGCTCGCCACCATGGATGCCTGCCGCCTGGAAATCGGCCGCAAGGCGGCTGAGATCATCGCCGCACAGCTGGAAGACCCCGACGCCGAAATCGAAACCCAGATCACGCTGACCCCCACGATCTCTTATGGCGACACGCTGAAACGGCGCTGATGGCGCTGCAACGGCTTGGCAACCACAGTGCGCGGCGGCTGTTTCTGGACCGCCACGCGCTGCTGGAGCAGCCCGCAGGCCCGGCCAAAGGGGCTGATCTGCTGGAGCTGATCCAGCGGCTGGGGTTCGTGCAGCTCGACAGCATCAACACGGTTGCGCGCGCCCATGACGTAATCCTCTATTCCCGCCGGCCGGGTTACCGGGCGCAGAACCTCAAACGGCTCTACGAACGGGACCGCGGGCTGTTTGAGCATTGGACCCATGACGCCGCGATGATCCCGATGGCGTTTTACCCTCAGTGGCATCTAAGGTTCCGGCGCGACACCGAGCTGCTGCGCAAACGCTGGCGCAACTGGCGGCGCGACGGTTTCGAGGCGCAATTTGAAACCGTCCTGAACCACGTCCGCGACCACGGGCCCGTCAGCTCTTCCGACCTCGGCAAGGGCGAGAAAAAGAGCTCTGGAGGCTGGTGGGACTGGCATCCGTCCAAAACCGCGCTGGAATACCTCTGGCGCTCCGGAGCGCTGACGGTGGTGGGTCGCGAGGGGTTCCAGAAACGCTATGACCTGACAGAACGGGTGATTGAGGAGCATCTGCGCCCCACTGCCCATTGCGATGAGGCGGCGACGGTGAACTGGCTGTGCTCTGCCGCTTTGGACCGCCTGGGCTTTGCCACATCGGGAGAGCTGGCCGCCTTCTGGGACACTGCCTCTCCGGCGGAAGCCAAGGCCTGGTGTGCGCAGCAGTTGCGCCAGGGCGGGCTTGAGGAGATCTGCGTCGAGCAGGCCGATGGCAGTTTGCGCAAGGTGTTCAGCCGTCCTGGCACTGTCGGAGAAGCCGGGGAACTGGGGCCGGCACCTGGCCGGATGCGGGTGCTCAGCCCGTTCGACCCCGCACTGCGCGACCGCAAACGGGCCGAGCGGCTGTTCGGCTTCCACTACCGGATCGAGGTTTTCACCCCCGCCCCCAAACGGCAATACGGCTACTACGTCTTCCCTCTTCTGGAGGGCGACCGCCTTGCGGGCCGCATCGACATGAAAGCGGACCGGGACGCAGACCTGCTGCGCGTGACCGCTGTCTGGCCGGAAAGCGATATGAAATGGCCGCGGTCCCGCACACGGCGGCTGGAGGCCGAGCTGGACCGGGTGGCGCGGTTTGCAGGCGTCAGCAGAGTGGTTTTCGCTGATGGCTGGCTGCGCTGAGCAGCGTCATTCCGGCCGCAGCTGCGCCTCGATCACGGCACGGTAGTCGCCGGGTGCCGGTTTGGCCGTGAAGGTGTCGGGCGCGATGAAGACGCAGACGAATTTGCCTTCGAAACACAGAACGCCGTCCTGCCGCGCATTGACCCGGAAAGTCACCGACTTGCTGCCCAAAGCCGCCGGCCAGACCTCGCACATCAGCCGGTGCCGGGGCGTGACCGGAGACCGGAAGTCGATGCTCATGTGCACAAACGGCGTGCCGGTGCCCCGGTCCAGTTCCATCTGGTACCAGCCGTCACCGTCCAGGTGATGCTCCCACCAGGCGTCGATCGCTTCCAGCGCAAAGGCAGGCAGCCGTCCGGTATAGGCAATCCGCGCCGGGTCGCAGTCGCCCCAGCCGACGCGGATTTCGTGAACGAAAGTGTTTTGCCCTGCCATGTTATGCCGCCCCGACCGTTTCTGCAGGCGCATCCTACCGGCGCGGGTTTGAGATAGTAAACGGCAAAGGCCGCCGGCACCGCTGCGTCACGAACCGCCGCGCTTGCGGCTCAGGACCAGATCCGGGAGCACCAGCGCATCAATCAGCGCCTCGCACAATCCAACGCAGTTGGTGCAGCCCAGACAGGGTCCTTGCAGCCCCGAAACCTTGGCGGACAGCGCCTTGACCCTCGGCGCGTCGGATTTGCTGCGGCTGATGGGCATGGCTGGTCTCCCCTGTGTGTGGTGACGGACAGGATCAGCGGACCCCAAAAGGTGAGTCTGGTCAATCCAGACCGGTGTCACAAAATATTTCCATCTTGAGACCGGCTGGCCGCAGACCCTCCCCCGCGCGAGACGGGAGAGGGCAACGCTTTACTGCATCAGCATCAGCGGCAGCAGCGTGATGATCGGGAAGGCCACCAGGATGACCACCCGGATCAGGTCGGAGGCGACAAAGAACATGACCGCCTTATAGGTGTCGATCATCTTGGTCTTGCGGTCCATCGCGTTGATGATGAACAGGTTCATGCCAACCGGCGGGGTGATCAGGCCAACCTCCACCACGATCAGCACCAGCACACCGAACCAGATCGCGACATATTCCGCCTCAATCCGGTTCACCCGGCCTTCGGTCACCCGGATGCCCAGTTCCTTCATTTGCTCCCGGGTCAGTTCAGCCCCGGTGGCAATTGCATCCTGTATCGAGGCAAGCATCTCTGCCCCCATCCCCTCAGGGACACCGGCCTTCAGCACCTCCATCGCGGCATCCGCCTGCATCGCGGGCAGCGACAGCAAGCCAAAGTCCATGGCAGAGATCACCGGGAAGAAGATCGGGATCGTCAGCAGGATCATCGACAGCGAATCCATCAGGCAGCCGAACACCAGATAGAAGGCAAGGATCAGCGCCAGAACCATCCAGGGGCTGAGACCCTGGCTCACGACGAAGTCGGCCAGCTCCTGCGGCACCTTGGTCAGCGCCAGGAAGCCGTTGTAGAATCCCGCACCCAGCACAATGAAAAAGATCATCGCGGTGGAGCGCGCCGTCACCAGGAAGCTGTCGGCAAGCGTATCGCGGGTCAGCCCGCCATTGGTCCAGGCAATAAACCCGGTGCCAAAGGCCCCCACGGCCGCGCCCTCGGTCGGGGTGAACCAGCCCAGGTAAATACCGCCGACAACAAGGCCGAACACCAGCAGCACCGGCCAGACATGGAACAGCGCGGCAAAACGGTCGCGCATCGGAACCGGCGGGCGGGTGCCCGCGCTTTCCGGGAACAGGCGCACATAAATGGAAATCGCAACCACATAACCTAGTGCCGCCAGCAGGCCCGGGATGAAGGCCGACAGAAACAGCTTGGCGATGTTCTGTTCCGTCAGGATCGCATAGATCACCAGCACCACCGAAGGCGGGATCAGAATGCCCAGCGTGCCGCCGGCTGCCAGTGTGGCGGTGGAAAAGCCGCCGGCATAGCCGTATTGCTTCAGCTCGGGCAGCGCCACCCGGCCCATGGTGGCTGCGGTCGCCAGAGACGAGCCGCAGATCGCGCCAAAGCCGGCACAGGCGCCGATGGCCGCCATCGCGACACCGCCCTTGCGGTGGCCCAAAAACCCTTCAGCCGCTTTGAACAGCGCAGTGGACATGCCGCCCAGCGTTGCAAAGTGCCCCATCAGCAGGAACATCGGCACTATGGTCAGCGAATAGGAGGAGAAGGTGGTATAGGTCTCGCTTTTCAGCCGCCCGAAGGCGACCTGGGTGCCATCCGTGACCCAGATCAGCCCGCCAAGGCCGACCAGAAACATCGAAAGCCCGATCGGAACCCGCAGAAAGATCAGCAGCATCAGAACCGGGAAGGAGGCGATGCCAATTTCAAGAGCCGTCACTGTTCACCCTCCACGCCGTCCCAGACCAGGATCCGGCCGGTAAAAAATTCGATGGTGCGGATTGCACCCATGTAGATGCCCACGATGGCTGCCACGACGGCCGCCACCAGGCTGATGGCGTAGGCCCACCAAACCGGAAACTCGAGCAGGAAGGAGGTTTCGCCATTGGTGTATTTACCGGCAAGCCCTGCCCCCAGCCGCCAGGCAATCAGAACCAGCACCGCGGCGAAGACCACTTCGGTAACCATCCGCAGAAACCGCTTCACGCCGCGCGGGAAGGCATCGGCCACCACATCAACCGACGCATGGCCAGCAGTGATCTGACACAATGGCAGGAAGGCGAAGATGGCAAACGCCACCCCGGCCTCGACCAGTTCAAAGTCGCCGTTCACTGGCCCGACCCAGCCCGTCATCCAATTTGAAAACCCTGGCGCGATCCGCTCCATCAAATCGCCATGGAAGAAACCGTTGAGCAGGCGCCCAGCGATCGAAACACATGTCAGAATGATCAGAAGAGTGAGGACCGCACCGCCCAGGTAGGCCATTGATTTGGCCAGCCGCATCATGAGCTTGTGCATGGTTAAGTTGCCTTGTTCCGGTGTGCAAAGGGCCGCAGTGCCAATGCCGCGCGGCCCTTCACTTTTATCAATACAAACGCCTTACTGGTACTGCGGCGTGTATTTCTCGATCAGCGCGCTGGCTTCTTCGATCAGGGCAGCGCCATCGAGGCCCTTTTCCTTCATGTCAGCGATCCACTGGTCATAGATCGGCTGCGCGCGTTCACGCCAGACCGCGGTTTGCTCTTCGTCGAGGGTGATCACGTTGTTGCCCAGATCCAGCGCCATCTCGCGCGAGGGGCCGTCGGAATCCGCCTGGGTGCCGCCGGCAAAGACCGAGAATTCCAGGCCGGAGTTGTCGTCGATGGCCTTTTTCAGGTCATCCGGCAGGCTCTCATACTTTTCTTTGTTCATCGCCAGAACGAAGGTCAGGGTATATAGCGCCTTGCCAGTGAACTCGGTGTGGTTTTCCACCAGTTCCGGAACCTTCAGCGCCGCGGTGACTTCCCACGGAATGGTGGTGCCGTCGATCACGCCCTTGGACAGGCCTTCCGGAATCGCCGGAACCGGCATCCCGACCGGGGTCGCGCCCAGCTCGGTCAGCAGCGCGTTGACCGAACGCCCGCCGCCGCGGATCTTCATGCCTTCCAGGTCTTCCGGCGTTTCCACCGGATCGGCGGTATGAATCATGCCCGGCCCATGCACCCAGGTGCCCAGGATTTTCACATCCTTGAACTCGGTGTCTTTCATGTGCTTGTCGAACATTTCCCAATAGGCGTGCGACACGGCCCGCGCATTGGTCATCATGAACGGAAGCTCGAACACCTCGGTCGAGGGGTAGCGGCCCGGGGTATAGCCCACCACGGTCCAGACGATATCCGCGACGCCGTCAATGGCCTGGTCCATCAGCTCTGGCGGCTTGCCGCCCAGCTGCATCGACGGAAAGCGATCAACCTTGATGCGCCCGCCAGAGGATTCCTCGACGTTGTCCGCCCAGACATCCAGGATCAGTTTCGGCACGTTTGCCTGCGCCGGCAAGAACTGGTGAAGTTTCAGCGTCACCTCCTGCGCAAATGCCGGTGCCGCGCAGAATGCCGCGACAGCTGCCGCGCCAACGGCGCCCAGTAGCTTTCTCCGAGTGGTCATATCGTCCTCCCTTTGACCTCATCCCTTACCGGATTCCCGCCTTCGCAACTTTGCTGCGGAATCCAGCGTTTATCTTTCCGTTTCTGCCGTCAGAGCCCCGCCGAAGGTTCGTTTAACGAACCGGCTGCCTCTCTGCTATTAGGTGCGTTTGTAACCATCAACAGCAGATTATGCATTTTCTACTCATGAAATCCGCCTGCTGACTTTTGTCCCAGGCAGATTTTCCGCTTGATATGTTACGAAGCCCCCCGCAATCACATTCAAATTGATACATATTGAAGCCAGCGCAAAGCAACAATAAACATCCGCTCGCCCGCCTTGCGTCATTCCGCAGCAGTCAAGGACAGCTCCACCGGCGCCAGCCCGTCAATTCCGCCATGCATCCGGTCGCCGCTTTGCACCGGCCCGACACCGGCAGGCGTACCGGTCAGAATCAGGTCTCCAGGCCGCAAGTGGTAAAAGCCGGACAGATGGCAGATGATCTCCTTCACGGACCAGATCATCTCATCCAGCGTGGCGTCCTGCCGGATCTCCCCGTTCACCTCCAGCCAGATCCGCTGCTTTTCCGGCCCGCCCCAGTCCGCCGCCCGGGTCAGCGGCGCCAGGACCGTGCCGTTCTCCAGATCCTTGCCCAGATCCCAGGGCCGCTGCTTTTGCCGCTCGCGGATCTGCAGATCCCGCCGGGTCATATCCAGCGCACAGCCGTAGCCAAAGATCGCTTGCCGTGCTTCCTCGGCAGAGGCCCGGAACACCGGTGCGCCGATGGCCACGGCCAACTCCATCTCATGATGAAAGTTCCCGGTGCCCGGCGGATAGGGCACTTCTGCACCTGACAACACCGCATTGGCGGCCGCCTTGGTGAAATAGAACGGCGCCTCCCGGTCCACTTCATTGCCCATCTCAGCGGCGTGGGCCGCATAGTTGCGTCCGACACAAAACACCCGCCCTACAGGATAGCCCGCAGCTTCCCCGGCAACCGGAATCACCGGCGTCTCCGGCAGTGCAAACAGAACCTCACCCATCTGAAAATCCTTTTGGAATAGCCTTCCACCTAGTCAGACCTCCAAACAACGGACCTGTAAACCCTGCTTTCTGCTTCTAAAGATTTGAAATTCCTGATCCATGCGCTTACCGGCGGCGCCTTTGCCGCGTTTCCGCAGGAAGTCTTGGAACCTTGCGCCGGGCTGTTCACCAGCACAGCAAGCGACTGGAAGTGTTAAACACAGGCACACGGAATTTTGCCCCAAAGGCAGGAGAGGTTTGGCAACTCCCCCGACACGCTCTTCCCCTCGCCTGGACGGTCGAGAGAATCCCCGAAGGGGATCAACATCTTACTTGTTTTCAGCGGTGTTTTGGGAGGAAGTGGTGAGCCGTGCAGGATTCGAACCTGCGACCCACTGATTAAAAGTCAGTTGCTCTACCAACTGAGCTAACGGCCCACTTCTTCGTCGCGGTCTAAGTGTTTTTTCCAAAAGGTTCAAGCACTTATTTCGCTTCGGAACTGCTTGGCAGCGTGTGTCTCACTGTCCCGATAGGCGGCGTATCTAGGGGGAGTAGCGCGGGGGGTCAACCCCTTTTTTCAACTTTTCTAACCGAAGGCTGGATTCATCTTTGCGCCGGGTCTATATGCCCGCCATGAGCACCTCCGCAGATACCGCACTCCCCTTCATGAAGATGCACGGGCTGGGCAACGACTTTGTCGTTGTCGACGCGCGCGCGCAGGACATTGCCATCACCCCGGCAATGGCCAGGGGAATCGCCCACCGCCAGTTCGGCGTCGGGTTCGACCAGCTGACCGTCATTACAAGCGGCAAGGGCGATGCGCATCTGACCTTCTACAACGCCGACGGTTCCACCTCCGGCGCCTGCGGCAATGCCACCCGCTGCATTGCCCGCCATCTGATTCTTGAAACCGGCAAACCGGAGCTGCACCTGACCACGGACCGCGGCGACCTCTATGCCCGCGACGCCGGCAACGGGCTCACCGCCGTCAACATGGGGGCGCCGCAGCTGGACTGGCAGGACATTCCCCTGGCCGAGAAAGTTGACACGCTGGAATTGCCAATTGAGGGCGGCCCCACGGCAACCGGCATGGGCAACCCCCATTGCACCTTCTTTGTCGAGGACGCCGAAATTATCCCCTTGGAGGAATTCGGCCCCCGTTATGAGCACCACCCGCTCTACCCTCAGCGCACCAATGTGCAGGTTGCCCAGGTGACCGGCCCCGACCGCATCCGCATGCGCGTGTGGGAGCGCGGTGTGGGGGTGACTCTGGCTTCCGGCTCCTCCTCCTGCGCGACAGCCGTTGCGGCCGCCCGCCGCGGGCTGACGGGTCGCAAGGTGCAGATCGACCTCGATGGCGGCACCCTGTGGATCGACTGGGCAGAGGACGGCGTCTGGATGACCGGCCCGACCATGCATGTGTTCGACGGCACCTTCACCCGTGAATTCCTGGAGTCACTGGCATGAGCGTGCCCAAGTTCACCACCCTTGGCTGCCGCCTGAACGCCTATGAGACCGAGGCGATGAAGGAGCTGAGCCAGCAGGCGGGCCTGGAGAACGCCGTGGTGGTGAACACCTGCGCGGTGACGGCGGAGGCCGTGCGCAAGGCGCGCCAGGAGATCCGCCGCTTGCGCCGGGAAAATCCGGAGGCGCCGATCATCGTGACCGGCTGCGCCGCCCAGACAGAGCCGGAAACCTTTGCCGCGATGGAAGAGGTCACCCGCGTCATCGGCAACACCGAAAAGATGCAGGCCGAAACCTGGCAGCAGATCGCCAAGGGGCCGGATTTCATTGGCACCACGGAAAAGGTCCAGGTCGACGACATCATGTCGGTGACCGAAACCGCAGGCCATCTGATCGACGGTTTCGGCACCCGTTCCCGCGCCTATGTGCAGGTCCAGAACGGCTGCGACCACCGCTGCACCTTCTGCATCATCCCCTACGGCCGCGGCAACTCCCGATCGGTCCCTGCTGGCGTGGTGATCGACCAGATCAAGCGGCTGGTGGACAGGGGCTACAACGAGGTGGTTCTGACGGGCGTGGACCTCACCTCCTGGGGCGCCGATCTGCCCGCACAGCCGCTCCTGGGCGACCTTGTGATGCGGATCCTGAAACTGGTGCCGGACCTGCCGCGCCTGCGCATCTCCTCCATCGATTCGATCGAGGCGGACGAGAACCTGATGCAGGCCATCGCCACCGAGCCGCGGCTGATGCCGCACCTGCATCTGTCGCTGCAACACGGCGACGACCTGATCCTGAAACGCATGGCCCGCCGCCACCTGCGCGACGACGCCATCGCGTTTTGCGAGGAAGCCCGCCGCCTGCGCCCGGAGATGACCTTTGGCGCCGATATCATCGCGGGCTTCCCGACCGAATCCGACGCCCATTTCGAGAACTCGCTGAAGCTGGTCACCGACTGCGGCCTGACCTGGCTGCACGTCTTCCCCTATTCCAAGCGCGAAGGCACCCCGGCCGCCAGAATCCCGAACCAGGTGAACGGCAATGTGATCAAGGAGCGCGCCGCCCGCCTGCGTGCGGCCGGCGATGCGCAAGTGGAGCGCCACCTGGCTGCGCAGATCGGCAAGACCCACCGCATCCTGATGGAAAACCCGCATATGGGCCGCACCGAGCAGTTCACCGAGGTGACATTTGCCGCACCGCAGGAAGAAGGCCGGATCGTCACGGCCGAGATTACCGGTGTGGCAGGCAACCAGCTGGTGGCTTGAGGCTGCGGGGAATTGCCTTCCTCCGAATTTCCCGCTAAATCTCACATCACAGGTCCCGGATACCTGCCGCTCGCGGCCTCTGGCCATGGTGAAATTCGGACAAGGTTTATCCTGACGCCTGGGTGCACGCCCGGACAGCAACGCGAGCCCTGTCTGCAACGGCATATGCACCCTTTTGCGAAAGGTATATCCATGCAGACTAACTCTGCCCTGCCCCCCGTGCCGCAGCTCAAGGCCGAAGCACGGCTGTTGCGCAAGCATTCCGTGGCCCAGGGCCAGCCCATCAGCCACAGCACCGCCCTGGAGCGGATCGCCCACTACTACGGCTTCCGCGACTGGAACACGCTCAGCGCCCGCGCCTCGAACGCGCCGGAACTGCGGGTGGGGATGCGGGTCGAGGGGCGCTATCTCGGCCAGCCCTTCACCGGCTATGTTCACGGGCTGGCGGCCTGCGGCAGTAGCGGCCACCGGCGGATCACACTGCACTTCGACACGCCGGTGGACGTGGTTCAGTTCGACAGCTTCTCGTCCTGGCGCCAGCGGGTGTCGGCGGTCATCAATGCAGACGACCGCTCGCCGCAGAGAACCTCCAACGGGCTGCCGCATCTGACGGTCAGCCCGCTGGCCTGAGCCGCGCTGCTTTTTTCTGGCCCGAAGTCTCCCCGGGGCGCTTTCCCCCTTGGAAACGGAAAACCCCCGCAAGCGGCGCTTGCGGGGGTTTGATGCTTCACACAGTCAGCGGAACTGAACTCAGTCCTTGCCTTTGACCGGCGCCCACAGCTTCTTGTTGGTCAGGTACAGCAGCACCGACAGCACGGTCAGGAACAGCACGCCGACAAAACCGGCTTGCTTGCGGGCCATCATCTTGGGCTCGGCAGTCCACATCAGGAAAGCCGCGACGTCCTGCGACATGGCCTCCACGTCATTGGCGTGACCGTCGGCAAATTCCACCTGCTCATCCGACAGCGGCGGCGCCATCGAGATCCAGCCGCCCGGGAAGGCGGTGTTTTCATAGAAGGTGGTGCCTGCTTCTTCCTTCGTCTCGCCAGTGTATCCAGCCAGCAGCGAGGCAATGTATTCGGCACCGCCCATGCCTTTGAACAGCTGGTTCAGGCCCAGGCCGTAGGGGCCATGGAAGCCCGCACGCGCCTTGGCCATCATGCTGAGGTCCGGGGCGCCAGCGTTGTTGTTCTCCGGGAAGTTGTCGACCGGCTTGGCCGGGCGGTCTTCGTCCAGTGCCGGATCGTAGACGCTGAAGTTGTCAGCTGCGTAGGCGCGCACCTGATCTTCGGGCATCTGCGGGCCGCCTTCGTCCGACAGGGTGCGGATCGGCACCAGCTTCAGACCGTGGCAGGCTGCGCAGACTTCGGTGTAGACCTGCAGGCCGCGCTGCAGCTGGTTGCGGTCATAGGTGCCGAACGGCCCCTCGAACGAGAAGTCGTAGTCGGTGATGTGCTGCTCGCCGCCGCCTGCTGCGAAAGACGCAGCAGGGATCAGGGCCAGAGCGAAGGCGGCACCGGTTGCCAGTTTCTTGAACATTGCTAGGTGTTCCTTCTTCTTACTCGGCAGGAGTGGCTTCAGCAGAAGATTTCTTGCCGTAGTGGGCCTCGAAATCCTCTTCGATGGTCGCCGGTTGCGGCAGCGGCTTCTCGATCACGCCCAGCAGCGGCAGGATCACGAAGAAGTAGCCGAACCAATAGGCCGATGCGATCAGCGAGAACGACGCATAGGGCTCTTCCGCCGGCATCGCGCCCAGCCACATCAGGGCAAAGAAGTCGATCACCAGCAGCGCGAACCACCACTTGAACATCGGGCGGTAGCGGCCCGAACGGACGCGCGAGGTGTCCAGCCAGGGCGCCAGGGCCATCGCCAGGATCGCGCCGAACATGGCGATCACGCCAAAGAACTTCGCATCCACGATGCCGCCGGTGATGAAGGAGGCAAACTGCACGACCCAGACTTCGGAGGTGAAGGCACGCAGGATCGCGTAGAACGGCAGGAAGTACCATTCCGGAACGATGTGCGCGGGCGTCACCAGCGGGTTGGCTTCGATGTAGTTGTCCGGGTGGCCCAGGTAGTTCGGCATGAAGCCGACAATTGCCCAGAAAATCACCAGCACAACGGCCAGGCCCAGGAAGTCCTTGATCACGAAGTACGGCCAGAACGGCAGGGTGTCTTTCTTGGCTTCTTCCTTGGACCCCTTGCGGACATCAACGCCGGTGGGGTTGTTGTTGCCAGTGGTGTGGAAGGCCCAGATGTGCACGATCACCAGCGCCGCAATCACGAACGGCAGCAGGTAGTGCAGCGAGAAGAAGCGGTTCAGGGTGGCGTTGTCCACCGCCGGCCCGCCCAGGAGCCAGGTCTGGATCGGTTCGCCGATGAAGGGGATGGCGCCGAACAGGCCGGTGATCACGGTGGCGCCCCAGAAGGACATCTGGCCCCACGGCAGCACGTAGCCCATGAAGGCGGTGCCCATCATCATCAGGTAGATCAGCATGCCGACGATCCAGGTGATCTCGCGGGGCGCCTTGTAGGAGCCATAGTACAGGCCGCGGAAGATGTGGATGTAGACGGCAACAAAGAACAGCGAGGCGCCGTTCATGTGAAGGTAGCGCAGCATATGGCCGCCGTTCACGTTGCGCATGATGTGCTCAACGGATGCAAAGGCCATGTCGACATGCGGGGTGTAATGCATCACCAGGACGATGCCGGTGACGATCTGCAGCGCCAGGCAGAAGGCCAGGACGATGCCCCAGATCCACCACCAGTTCAGGTTCTTGGGGGTGGGGATCATGATGGTGTCATAGATCAGGCCGACGATGGGCAGGCGGCTGTGCAGCCACTTCTCTGCGCCTGTCTTCGGCTCGTAATGGTCGTGGGGAATACCGGACATGAGCGCGTTTCCTTATCCCAGCTTGATGGTGGTGGCGTCGGTGAACTCGGCCAGCGGAATGTGCAGGTTCTCAGGCGCCGGGCCTTTGCGGATCCGGCCGGCGGTGTCGTAGTGCGACCCGTGGCACGGGCAGAACCAGCCGTTGAATTCGCCTGCGCCGTCACCCAGCGGCACACAGCCCAGGTGGGTGCAGACACCCATCATCACCAGCCATTCGCCGGTTTCGTCCAGGGTACGGTTCGCGTCAGCCGCGTCGGTGCCCGGCTTGTTGGCGTTTTCCGACCGCGGGTCGATCAGCTCGGACAGCTCCACTTCGCGGGCCGCCTCGATCTCTTCCTGGGTGCGGCGGCGGATGAACACCGGCTTGCCCAGGAACATGACCGAAATCTGCGTGCCAACTTCCACGCCGCTGACATCGACCAGGATCGAGGACAGCGCTTTCACGTCGGCGGAGGGGTTCATCTGGTTGACCAGGGGCCATACGGCGGCACCCGCGGTCACTGCCCCGGCGCCGGCAGTGGCGTAGTAGAGGAAATCTCTCCGGGTTCCTTCGTGGTCTTCTGCGTGGGACACGAGGTTTTCTCCAATTCCAGCGCCCGTTTAGGGCAAACATGCGCATGCACCGCGATTGCTCGCAGTGACTCTGGCGCGTGTCTAGCGGGGAGAGAGCCGTTCGTCCAGCGGTCATGGGCGCGCAGAAAGCCGCAGACGGCAATTCTGTCACGCCTGGGTGACAGTGCCGCACCCATATCGTTGCGGCACCAGTCCGTTTCAAGAGGCCGGGGTCAAGCCGCCGGCGGTTTTGTCGCTTGCATCGACGGGCGCGATTCGAATGTCTCGAACCACTCCGCCAGCGCCTCGTTGCCCTGACGCCAGTTTGTGTCCGGGTGGCGGAAGTTCACATAGGCCAGCGCACAGGCCACCGCGATCTGACCGATATCCAGCGGCCCCCGCAGATGACTCATCCAGCGCGCATTCAGTGCCGCGCAGCCGCCCAGCACCTTGTCCCGCTGCGCATTCAGCCAGCCGTCCCACTGCTTGTCCTCCGGGCGCAGCCGTTTCTCGTAGGACATCAGCACCGCCGCATCCATGATCCCGTCGGCGGTCGCCTCCAGCACCTTGCTGTCCCAGCCGCGGCTGTACAGCTTGCCGCCGGCGCGCTCATCCAGATAGGCGCAGATCACCCTGCTGTCATAGAGAGCCGGCCCGTCATTGCGCTCCAGTGCCGGGATCTTGGCCAGCGGATTGCTGGCCTTCACATCCGGACTGGGGCTGAGCGGGGTTGTTGTGACATCCAGGATTTCGACATCCTGCAATTGCCCGGTTTCACGCAGCAGCACCACAACCTTGCGGGCAAAAGGGGATGCTTGGGAATAAGTGAGTTTCATCAGAAATATCCTCCGCTGTTTGGCCGCAGCCTACTGCAAGCGGGCCTGAGGGAAAGGGGCAATCACCGCACTGTGCTAAACTGGTCCAGTGTAACACGTGACAGGAGGCCTCCAATGATCATGCGGATATTCCAGGTCGTCATCCGGCCCGGCAAGGAAGCCGAGTTCAGCAAGTTCTTTCATGAAACCGCGATCCCGCTGATGAAAGGCACCGACGGAATCGTCTCTGTCCTGCCTGGCGCACCGCGCTCCGAGACTCCGCGGGAGTTCAGCTTTGTGATGGTCTGGAAGGATCTGGCCTCGCTCAAGACTTTTGCGGGTGAGGATTACACCAGTCCGCACATCGACCCGGCTGAGGCCGAACTGGTCGAGTCACGCACCATCAAGCACTACAACTTGGTCGAGACCTGACCCCGTTCCGCAATTCCCGCTTGCAGGCATCTCCGCTGCTTGCCAAAGTCTCGCCGTTCTCAGGGCGGGGCGGAATTCCCCACCGGCGGTAAGCGGCCAGTCCCGCAAGCCCGCGAGCGGCTTCCATGGTTTTGGGAGTGTCAGCAGATCTGGTGCAACTCCAGAGCCGACGGTCACAGTCCGGATGGAAGAGAACGTGCAGAAGGGCGGCGCCAGGCGTGCGCCCGTCTGTTCGTGATCGCCTTGGGTGACGTGTCAGAACCACAAGGAGATTACCACATGACACACACCCGCTATGCCTTCATCAAGGCGCAATGGCACGCTGACATTGTCGACCGGGCGCTGGAGGGCTTCCTGCAGCTGATCCCGGCAGAGCAGGTCGACGTGTTCGACGTGCCCGGCGCCTTTGAAATGCCGCTGCTGGCGCAGGAGCTGGCAAAGACCGGAAAATACGCCGCCGTGGCCTGCGCCGCCTTCGTGGTGGATGGCGGCATCTACCGGCATGATTTTGTGGCTCAGGCCGTGGTGGACGGGCTGATGCGTGCAAGCATGGACACCGGGGTGCCGGTGCTGTCGGTCTCGCTGACCCCGCACCACTACCAGGAGACGGAGCACCACAACGCGATCTACCGCGCTCACTTCGTGGAGAAGGGGCGCGAGGCTGCCAATGCTGCGCTGATGATCACCAAAACGCGGGAGGCGGCACTGGCTGCATAAATCTGCTTTTTACAGTGCC
This sequence comes from Leisingera sp. UBA4491, assembly GCF_002388965.1. Lineage (NCBI taxonomy): Bacteria > Pseudomonadati > Pseudomonadota > Alphaproteobacteria > Rhodobacterales > Roseobacteraceae > Leisingera > Leisingera sp. UBA4491. The sequence goes on from NZ_DGNN01000013.1 coordinate 17,542, forward strand.
TTACACAACTGACTGGCCCGCCGCGCAGGCGGCGGGCAACCGTCCTCACTCCACAATTCTCAATTTAACCATATATTAATAAAGGATGTTTCGCAGCGAAACCCCTTTTCATTTACACCCCGTCGCAGGCCGTTCCCGGCAGCGGGGTCAGGCCGTTCCCAAATACGCCTGCAAGGCCGGCGGCGGGTTGTCCAGCAGCTCCGCCGTCGCCTGCGGCGGGTGCGCCGTGCCCTCCGCCACCAGCACCACCTGATCCGCGATCCGGCGGGCGTCATTGGGATCATGGCTGACCATCAGCACTGTCGCGCCACTTTCCCGCGCAAGGTCTGAGACCAGATCCAGCATCTCTGCCTTCAGCGCTGGACCAAGCGCGGCAAAGGGTTCATCCAGCAGCAGGATATCGCGCCCCTGCACCAGCACCCGCGCCAGCGCCACCCGGCTTTGCTGCCCGCCCGACAGCGCCGCAGGCTTGCGCGTGCCCACGCCACCCAGGCCGACCCGCTCCAGCGCCGCCCCGACCTGGCTCCACTCCGCCTCGCTCAACCGCAGGTTCGCATGCAGCCCCAGCGCCACATTTTGCGCCACGGTCAGATGCGGAAACAGGTTGCCGTCCTGAAACAGCATCGCCACCGGCCGCTTGCCCGGCGGCGTGCCGGTCAGGTCCGCGCCGTTCCACGAGATACGCCCGCGGGTAACGGGCAGAAAACCCGCCACCGCCTCCACCAGCGTTGATTTGCCGGCGCCAGAAGGCCCGATCACCGCGACGCAGGCGCCGGCTGCGATCTCCAGATCCGCTTCTACCGCATAATCGCCGTTCATGATCCGGCAGTTCTCAAGCCTCAGCATGCCAGCGCCCCCCGCGGTCCAAAATCCAGAATGCCCCCATCGACAGCATCAGCAACAGCAGCGCCGCGCCGGCCGCCGCCTCCATCCGGTAGGCCCCCATCAGCCGGTAGATCTGCAAAGGGAGCGTTGCAAAATCCGGGTCGGCAAACAGCGCCACCACACCGAGGTCGCCCATCGACAGCGCCGCCGCCAATCCCGCGGCAAACCCGGTCTGCGCCCGCATCCGCGGCAGGTAGACCCGGCGCACAAAGGCCCAGCCCTGCATGTCCAGCGACAGCGACAGGCGGCCATACCGCCCCAGCACCTCCCGCGCCCGCGGGACCAGAATGCGCATGGCAAAAGGCAGCGCCATCACCGCATTGACCAGCGCCGTCACCGGCAGCGCCAGCGCAAAGGGGTCAGCGATGGGATAGATCAGAATGAACAGCCCGGTGCCGATCACCAGCGGCGAGGCCGCGAGACCCAAAATACCCGACAGCTCGGTCAGACCAGCACGCCCGGCAGCCGCGGCGGCGGCCATCGGCAAGGCCAGCCCCAGCAGGATCACGGTGCTGAGCGCGGCAACCAGAACGGAGTTTCCCGCCGCCTGCCAGACGGACGCTTTCAGCGACAGAACACCCGGCAGGCCTGCCAGCACGATAGCCGCCAGCGGCAGCAGCAGGAACGCGGCGGACAGGACAATCCAAAAGCCATCCAAGCTGCGCGCCAGGGCGCTCTGCCCGTCCCAGCGCCGCACCGCAAGGTCAAGGCCGGCACCAAAGCCTTCGCCCGCCGACACCCGCAGCGCCACCAGCGCGGCGGCACCAGTCAGCAGCAGCTGCAACCCAGACAAGAGCGCCGCGCGGCCCAGGTCGAAATCAAACCGGAAAGCCTGATAGATGGCGAGCTCGATAGTCGTTGCCTTTGGGCCTCCACCCAGGGTTAGCGCCACCGCAAAGCTGGACAGGCAAATGGCAAACACCACCGCCAGCGCACCGGGCGCCACCCGCCGCAGCATCGGGCCTTCCAAGAGCCGCCACATCGCCAGCGGCCCGGCGTCCAGCTGTGCTGCCAAGCGGAAGCGTTCGGCAGGGATCTCCTGCCAGCCCTGCAGGATCAGCCGGGTCGCCAGCGGCAGGTTGAAGAAGACATGCGCCAGCACCACCCCGTGCAGCCCGTAAATCTGCACAGGGTCCAAACCGAATATCCCCAGCAGGCTGCTCAGCCAGCCAGCCCGGCCAAACACCGCCAGCAGGCCAAGGATGGCCACAATGACAGGCAGGATGAAAGGCGCGCCCAACAGCGCAATCAGCAGGCTCCGCCCCGGAAACCGCCGCCGCGCCAGTGCGCGGGCGGCGGGGATGGCGAGGCCAACACTCAAAAGCGCCGACAGGCCCGCCTGGGTCAGCGTGAACCGCAGCGCGGCCCAGTCGCTGGCACCAAAGCCCGTGCCTGATTCAGCCCTCAGGGCAACAGCCCCAAGGGTTCCCAGAATCAGCGCAGCCACCAAAAGGGCCGCGCCGATCCCGGGCAGGGCGCTTACTGGCTGAGCGCGTCCAGCCATTCGCCCAGCGCCGCATCGCGCACCTCTGCGGCTTCCGTCTCGCTCAGCAGCAGCGATTTCTCCGGCGCGATCAGGGTATCAAAGCCTTCGGGCAGGCCGCCCGCGGGCGTCACCGCCGGATACATCCAGTTGGTGGTCGGGATGATCGACTGGAAGGCATCCGACACCATGAAGGCCAGGAACTGATCGGCCAGCTCCGGCTGGTCGCTGTTTGCCAGTTTGCCGGCAACTTCCACCTGCATGTAATGGCCCTCGTCAAAGGCCGCCGCCGCCTTGGAGCCGTCTTCCTCCGCGATCAGGTGATAGGCGGGCGAGGTGGTGTAGGAGAGCACCATATCAGCCTCGCCTTCCAGGAACATGCCATAGGCCTCGGACCAGCCCTTGGTCACAGTCACCACGTTGTCAGAGAGGCCCTTCCAGATTTCCGGCGCCTCGTCGCCATAGGCGGCCTTGACCCACAACAGCAGGCCCAGACCCGGAGTCGAGGAGCGCGGGTCCTGGATCACGATCTTCATGTCGCTGGCGGCCAGCGCCTTGAAATCCGCAGGCGCCGCCGCATCGGCGTTATGCACAAAGGCGAAGTAGCCCCAGTCATAGGGCACAAAGGTCGCGTCGCTCCACTCGACCGGCAGCGCATAATCGGCGCTGACCGAATGCTCCGCAAACAGGCCGGTTTCCTTGGCCGCCGCGGTCAGGTTGGTGTCGAGCCCCAGCACCACATCAGCGTCGGAGCGTTCGCCCTCCAGCTTCACCCGTGCCAGCAGCGCCGCGCCGTCGCCAGCGCCAACCAGTTTCAGGTCGCAGCCGCAGACCTCTTCAAACGCCTTTTCCACCACCGGGCCGGGACCCCAGTCGGAGACAAAGCTGTCGTAGGTGTAAACGGTGAGTTCGGGCGTTTCGGCAAAAGCGGCCGAGGCGCCAAGCAGTCCCGCTGCAAATGCAAGATGTTTCATGCCATCCTCCTTTGCGGCTTTGGGCAAGGGTGGAGGCTGTCCAGTACCTTCCCTCCGCCGGTGTGATCCGGTTCAGGTTCAACGGGTGTCATCTCAGCGCCGCAGCGCACCCCGAGGTGGCGCGGACCTTAGGCCCGGAGCGCAGCAATGACAAGCCAAAGCCCGGCCAGGACCTATGCTTCAGGCAAACTGGACCGCTGCCAGCGCCGGCCCCCAGTTCTTCTGGCAGGAAATATCCCGGGGGAGCCGCCGCAGGCGGCGGGGGCAGCGCCCCCTTGCCCCGTTTGCCGCAGAGAAACCCTCTTGAGACACAGGCCCCTGCCCGCTAAGCACGTCCCGCAAAGGAGACCGCGCCTCATGTCGATGAACAGCTTTGGACACCTCTTCCGCGTCACCACCTGGGGCGAAAGCCACGGGCCCGCGCTTGGCGCCACCGTCGACGGCTGCCCGCCGAATGTGCCGCTGGAGCCGGAAATGCTGCAGCAGTGGCTCGACAAGCGCCGCCCCGGCCAGAACAAGAACACCACCCAGCGCAATGAGCCGGACGCGGTGAAGATCCTGTCCGGCGTGTTCGACGGCATGACCACCGGCACGCCCGTACAGCTGATGATCGAAAACACCGACCAGCGGTCCAAGGATTACGGCGAGATTTCCCAGACCTTCCGTCCGGGCCATGCCGACATCACCTATTTCCAGAAATACGGCAACCGCGACTACCGCGGCGGCGGCCGCTCCTCGGCGCGCGAGACCGCGGCGCGGGTTGCCGCGGGCGGTGTTGCACGTGAAGCAATCAAGGCGCTGGTGCCGGGGCTGGAGATCAAGGGCTACATGACCCAAATGGGCGCGCTGGAGATCGACCGCAGCCGCTTTGACTGGGACGCGATCGAGCAGAATGATTTCTGGATCCCCGATGCCGGCGCAGTGCAGGAGTGGGAAGACTACCTGCAGGCGCTGCGCAAGGCACATGACTCGGTTGGCGCGGTGGTGGAGGTGGTCGCCCGCGGCGTCCCCGCAGGCATCGGCGCGCCGGTTTATGGCAAGCTGGACACTGATCTGGCCGCCGCGATGATGTCAATCAACGCGGTCAAAGGCGTCGAGATCGGCGAAGGCATGAACGCCGCCCGCCTCAAGGGCTCGGAAAACGCCGATGAGATTTTCATGGGCGCCAAAGGTCCGGAGTATTCCTCCAACCACGCCGGCGGCATCCTGGGCGGGATCTCCACCGGGCAGGACGTGGTGGTGCGGTTTGCGGTGAAGCCGACCTCTTCGATCCTCACCCCGCGCAAGTCGATCCGCAAGGATGGCTCCGCCACCGAGGTGATCACCAAGGGCCGCCACGACCCCTGCGTCGGCATCCGCGCGGTGCCGGTGGCCGAGGCGATGATGGCCTGCGTGATCCTGGACCACCTGCTGCTGCACCGCGGCCAGATCGGTGAAAACCAGGGCCATATCGGCTGAATATCAGACCCTAAGAAGGGCTTAGTCCTATTTCCAAGGGTGAAGCGTGCTGTGGCAGCTTCGCCCTTGGCCGTTCAGGAATGCTCGCCTTCACATTGCCCGTGATCCCCCAGCGCCGCCAGCACCTTGCATTCGCCGCCCTGCCCGTGGCCGCACAGATGGGTGATGCGCTCCAGCTCTCCTGCCAGCTGCTCCAGCCGGGAAATCCGCGCGCGCACTGCGCTCAGCTGGGCCTCGGCGATCCGGTGAACTTCTGAGCAATCCTCGCCCAGCTGCCCCTCAATCGACATCATCACCTTGATGTCCTCCAGCGGGAACCCGAGGTCGCGCGCATGTTTGATGAAACCCAGCGCATCCATCCCGTCCTGACCGTAGCGGCGCTGGTTGCCGGCATTGCGGCCCGGCGGCGGCAGCAGCCCGATCTCCTCGTAATAGCGGATGGTGGGCACCTTCACGCCGGTGGCCTTGGACAGCTGGCCAATGGAAAACATTTGCAAAACCTCTTGAAGCTCTAGTGACTAGAGGCCCTACATTGATCCCGAATCGGAAATGAGGACAAGAGCAATGGCAGGCTGCTGCAATCACGACGCAAAATTCGACGGGGTCTCAGACGACTACAAACGCAGGCTGTGGGTGGTGATCGCCATCAATGCCGGCATGTTCGCGGTGGAAATGGGCGCGGGCCAGCTGTCCGGCAGCCAGGCGCTGAAGGCGGACGCGCTGGACTTTCTGGGCGACGCGCTGACCTATGGCATTTCGCTGGCGGTGATCGGAGCGACCTTGCGCACCCGGGCGCTGGCGGCGCTCGGCAAGGGTATCAGCCTGCTGCTGATGGGGCTGTGGGTGTTCGGCTCCACCGTCTATCAGGTGTTTTACGTCGGCGTGCCGCAGGCGCAGATCATGGGACTGATCGGTTTCATGGCGCTGGCGGCGAACCTGATCTCGGTGCTGCTGCTGGCCCGTTACAAGGACGGAGACGCCAATGTGCGCTCGGTCTGGCTGTGCTCGCGCAATGACGCGATTGGCAATGTGGCGGTGATGATTGCAGCACTTGGCGTCTGGGGCACCGCGACAGGCTGGCCTGACCTGATCGTGGCCGGCATCATGGGCGGTCTGTTCCTGAACTCCGCCTTTCAGATCCTGGCGCAGGCGGTGCGGGAATGGCGCCAGGAAGAGGCGCACGCGGCGGCTCATACACACTAAGACCTGAGGGCTGTGCCTGCCTGGGCGGGCGCAGCCCGGCCTCTCGGCCGGGTGGAGCAAAGATTAGGCAAACAGCCCTGCGTATGCTTCGCGCAGGGCTTTCTTCTGCACCTTGCCCATGGTGTTGCGCGGCAGGGCGTCCAGCAGAATGATCTCCTTGGGCTGCTTGAATTTGGCAAGCTGGCCGGAGAGCGCGGTCTTGATCGCCTCGGCGCTGGTGCCCTCCCCCTCCGGCACCACTACGGCCACCACACCCTCGCCGAAGTCGGGGTGCGGCACGCCGATGACCGCGCTTTCCAGCACGCCGGGCAAATCATCAATCAGGCTTTCAACCTCCTTGGGATAGACATTGAACCCGCCGGTGATGATCAGATCCTTCTCGCGCCCGACGATGGTGACATAGCCATCGGCGTCGATCTTCGCCATGTCGCCGGTGATGAACCAGCCGTCCGGCTTCAGTTCCTCGGCGGTTTTCTCCGGCATCTGCCAATAGCCCTGAAACACGTTCGGCCCGCGCACTTCCAGAACGCCGATCTCTCCGGCAGGCACCTCGGCGCCATCCCGCATCACCCGCGCTTCGACACCCGGCAAAGGGAAGCCGACGGTGCCGGCCCGGCGCTCACCCTCGTAGGGGTTCGATGTGCTCATGTTGGTTTCGGTCATCCCGTAGCGTTCCAGGATGCGGTGGCCGGTGCGCGCCTGCCATTGCTCGTGGGTATCGACCAGCAGCGGCGCGGAGCCGGAGATGAACAGGCGCATGTTCGCCGCCCGCTCCCGCGTCAGCCGCGCATCCGCCAGCAGACGGGTATAGAAGGTCGGCACCCCCATCAGCGCCGTGGCCGCGGGCATCGCCTCCAGAATCGCATCCGCATCAAACCCCGGCAGGAATACCACCTGGGCGCCCGCAAACAGCGCCACATTGGTCGCCACAAACAGCCCGTGGGTGTGGAAGATCGGCAGCGCGTGGATCAGCACGTCGTCCTGGGTGAACCGCCAGCAGTCGCGCAGGGTCAGCGAGTTGGAGGCAAGGTTATCATGACTCAGCATCGCGCCCTTGGAGCGGCCGGTGGTGCCGGAGGTGTAGAGGATCGCCGCCAGATCGTCTGGCTGACGTGAAACGGGGTCAAACCCGTCCTGAGCCTCCGCCAGATCGCGCAAGCTGCCCTGCTCCGCGGCATCCAGCGTCAGAACCTGCGCCCCTCCGGCGATGGCAGTGATTTCCTCCAGCCGGGCCGGGTCGCAGACCACCACGCGCGGAGAGGCGTCGCCGGCAAAGTAAGCCACCTCCGGCCCGGTATAGGCGGTGTTGAGCGGCAGAAAGATACCGCCAGCCATGACAGTGCCCAGGTATAGCTCAATCGCCTGAATGGTTTTCTGGACCTGCACCGCCACCCGGTCGCCGGGCTGCACGCCCTGAGCTGCCAGGGCCGCTGCCATCCGCTCCGCGCCCGCAAACAGCGCGCCGAAGGTGACCGTGCCGCCGTCCGGGAGCCGGGCAAAGACATCCTCCTCGCGCCCTATGGAGGAGTCGCGCAGCTGGCGGATCAGGTGGTTGGCGTCATACATCGGCGGCTCCTTCATCTGGCGGCGCCATTTGCGCGCCTTGACCTGCCGAAATCAAGCCATTGATCTTTGCGGCGCTTGGGCGCAGGGTCGCGCCATGGCGAAATCGTTAACATCGCATCGGCCTGTGCTGGCGGTCCTGCTGAAGGTGACCGCGATTGCGCTGTTCACCGCCTTGTCGGGGATTATCAAAGCCACCTCTGAGACCGTGCCGGCAGGCGAGGCGGTGTTCTTCCGCTCCTTCTTTGCCATTCCGGTGATCGTCATCTGGCTGGCCGCGCGCAGAGAGCTTCGGCACGGGCTGGTCACGAAGAAACCGATGTTTCACGTGTGGCGCGGTCTGGTCGGAACCTCGGCGATGGGGATGACCTTCATGGGACTGGCGCTGCTGCCGCTGCCGGAGGTTACGGCCATCGGCTATGCCACGCCGATCTTCACGCTGATCCTGGCGGCGCTGTTTCTGGGAGAGACCATCCGGATGGTGCGGATCAGCGCCGTGGCCATCGGCCTCTTGGGCGTGCTGATCATGATCTGGCCCCGCCTCGGCGGCGATCTGGAGGATGGCGCCATGCTGGGCGTCCTGCTCGTGGTCGGCGCCACCGTCGCACGCGGCTTTGTGCAGATCCACATCCGCCGCATGGTGCAGTCCGAGCATACCGCGGCCATCGTGTTCTATTTCTCGCTGACCGCCTCGGGCCTCGCGCTGCTGACTGCGCCCTTCGGCTGGGTGATGCCGGATGCGCAAACCGCCGCCCTGCTGGTTGGCGCCGGGCTGGTCGGCGGGGTGGCGCAGATCCTGGTCACCTCCTCCTACCGCTTTGCCCCGGCCTCCATGCTGGCGCCTTACGACTATGCCTCGATGATCTTTGCCATCGTGATCGGCTATTTCTGGTTCGATGAATGGCCAACGCTGGTGATGCTGGCCGGCGCAGCGCTGGTGATTGCCGGCAATGTGCTGGTGATCTGGCGTGAGCACCGGCTGGGCCTGCAGCGCGGCAAGGCCCGGGCTGCGAGCAATCCAAAGGGCATCTAGCAAGGCTCTAACCAGCGCTTTTTTTGCGTTTTCACCTGCGCTGCACGCGGGCCAGCTCAGACCGCACGGGTCAGCGCACCGTCCACGCGGATGTTCTGGCCGGTGGTATAGGCGGCATCGTCTGAGGCCAGATAGGCAATCAGCGCCGAGACTTCGCGCGCCGTGCCATAACGGCCCATCGGGATGCGCGCCCTGCGGTCCTCAGTCTCCGGCAGGCTGTCGATGAAGCCCGGCAGCACATTGTTCATCCGCACGCCCTGGGCCGCGAACTTGTCGGCAAACAGCTTGGTGAAACTCGCAAGCCCCGCCCGGAACACGCCGGAGGTCGGGAACAGCGGATCCGGCTCAAACACCGCGAAGGTGGAGATGTTGATGATCGAACCATTGCCCTGTGCTGCCATGATGGGTGCCACCAGACGCGAAGGGCGGATCACGTTCATCAGGTAGTATTCCATCCCCAGATGCCAATCCTCGTCGCTGATCTCCATGATATCGCCTTTGGGCCCGTGGCCGGCCGAATTCACCAGCACGTCGATCCGCCCCCAGCGCTCCATCGCCTTGTCCACCAGCGCCTGCAGATCGCTTTGCTTTAGGTTGGAGCCGGTGTGGCCCACCCCGCCCAGGCCCTCAGCCAAAGCCTCGCCCTTGCCGGAGGAGGAGAGGATCGCAACCTCATACCCCTGTTCGTGAAGGTGGCGGGCAGCATCCGCGCCCATGCCGCTGCCTGCGGCGGTGAAGAGAGCAACTTTGGTCATGTTCATACTCCTTTGCTGGCCTTCAGAATGGCGGCTCAGCGGCCGCTTGACCAATCATGTCTCATCGCGCCAGACTGCAGGAAAACTACTGGCTGGAACCTGATGCGCCTGCCCAACCTCAATGCCCTGCGGATGTTCGACGCCGCCGCCCGCCACCTGAATTTCGGCCGCGCGGCAGAGGAGCTGCACCTGACCCAAGGCGCGGTGGCCCAGCAGGTGCGCCGGCTGGAGACGGATCTGGGCCACAAGCTGTTCCACCGCCATGCCCGCGGGCTGACCCTGACCGACACCGGGCGCAGCTACCATGCACCGGTCAGCCAGGCGCTGGCGCTGATCCGCGACGCGACCGCCACGCTGGCCCCCGCTGTACAACGGGTGACGCTGTCGGTGCCGCCGTCCTTTGCCTCGAAATGGCTGGTGCCGCGGCTGCCGGAGTTCCAGGCCCGCCATCCCGACATTGACCTGCGGGTGGTTGCGGAGGAAAGCCTGGCTGATTTCAAGCGGGATGGCATCGACATTGCCGTCCGCCAGGGCAGCAAACCGCAAGAGGGCAGGTTGAACTGTGCGCTGCTGTCGCTGGTGGATCTGGTGGCAGTCGCGAGCCCGGATCTGGCTCTGACAAAGGAAGAATCCCTGGATCTGCCGGCAATCGCCCAGCTTACGCTGATCCAGGACGGGCACCGGCACTGGGACCTCTTGCTGCGGCAGGAAGGGCTCACGGCCACTGGCCGGGTTCTGCAATTCAACCAGACCGCGCTGGCGATGGATGCGGCCGTGAACGGCCAAGGCATCGCACTGGTGCCGCGGATGTTCCTGGGCAATCAGCCGCTGGACATCCTGTGGCAGGCGCCGCGGCTGGGCGACCAAGGGTTTTACGTGCTGTGGCCCAGCGCACAGGGCCGGGCCAAAACAGTGGTGGACTGGCTGCTGCGCCAATAGGCATCAGGCGGAGGCGGCCTCGGCTTCCTCCGGCGCGCTGAGCGAAATCACCGCAACAACGGCTGCCCCGTTCAGCAGATAGAAGGCCGAATCCAGCCCGGCAAAACCGAAGATAAAGGGCGCCGCCAGAAAGGCGAGGCCAACGATCAGGTCAACGGTCAGATGCAGCTTGTAGGGCAGCACCCGGACCAGGCCGAGGTGGTGGTCGGTCAGCAGCGTCAGCACAAAGGCGGCTATGCCGGTTGCCACCGACAGCCACAGCGCCAGCGGGTTGCTTTCGCCAAGACCCAACAGAAACGGCAGCCCCATCAGGGCGGCGGCCACCGGATAATCAAGATAGGCATGAATAGTACGGGTCACGAAACGGAGGGGCATGGGTCAGGTCCTTTTTCCGGAAGTTTTCGGGCCGCCCATTCGGCGGCTCTGTCCCCAGAGTGGCGCAGACTGTCCGGACGGTGAATTTCAGCCCCTCCGGCAAACCTTGCAGATCGTTCAAACAACGGGCGTTTGGGACCTCAGGCCGCGCAATGCTGCTGCCGGTAGGCCGCGGGTGACATGCCCACTTGTTTGCGGAACACGCGGGAAAACGCCGCCTCGGAGGCATAGCCGGCAATCTCTGCCGCATCGGCCACATTCAGCCCCTGCTCTGTCAGGCCCTGGCAGGCAATCTGCATCCGCCAGCTAGTCAGGTATTGCATCGGCGTCACCGCCATCTTGGCCGCAAATTCCTGGGCAAAGGCGGTGCGGGACATGCCTGCCTCCCGCGCCAGGCCCTCGACGCTCCATTCCTTGGCAGGCGCCTTGTGGAACGCTGTCAGCGCCCGCGAGATGCGCGGGTCGGCAAACCCCGCCAGCGCCGATCCACTGGGGCTCTGAACCTCCAGATAAGCGCGGATGGCCTGGGCAAACAGCACCTCGGACAGCTTCAGCGAAATCAGGTCGCCGCCGATGCGGGCGCCCTCCACCTCGGAGCCGATCATCCGCAAGGTCGCCTCGATCCAGGCTCCGGCAGCCTCGCCGTAGTTTTCTATCACGATATAGGGCGGCAGCCGGTCGATCAGCATATGCCCGGCACCGCGCCGCCCCGGCATGGCGGCAAAGGAGAAATGGCCGCAGATCAGCTGGGTATCGCGCACCTCCTCCGCGCCGCCGTAAACCAGCACCCCGCCGCCGTCATAGCCTGCATCCTCCAGCACCTGCTCCAGCGGCAGCGCCTCCGGCGGCTGCACCTCGTTGCACAGCAGCATATGGGCCGCGCCATGCGGGATCAGCACCAGATCGCCCTGCTTCAACCGCAGCGTCTCGCCGCTCGCCGGCACATGCACGTTCAGCTCGCCCCGCTGCACAAAATGAAACCGCGCGACGTTTTCGTAGTCCGGCACCTGGATCCCGAACGGCGGGGTGAAGGAGGTGCGGAAGTAAAGCGTCCCCTTGAGGGACAGCCGGGTGAGGATATCGCTGAGCAGGTCCAACATGGCCCTGATGTTAGGCGTCTGGCATCCGCCGTCCATGGTCCCGGACGATCTGCAAGGGAATGTGAACGATCAGACGCAGCCTTGCCAAGGCCAAGGGGAGCGGCATTGCCCTGGAAACCCGTTCCTGCGCGCAGTCAGTCGTGAAAGTCCGGCCGGTCCTTTCTGCCGCGGTTGGTCATCAGACGGCTCATCGCGAGGATGCCAGCGGCACCCAGCGCCAGCAGCACCGCGTGGACATAATACCCAAGTCCCGAGGCCATGCCGACACCTCCGGCCACCCACAGGCTGGCTGCGGTCGCCATGCCCCCGACCCGCTCATCCCCCTGGATGATCGCCCCGGCACCGAGAAAGCCGATCGCCCCGACAAGCCCCTGCATGATCCGGGTCGGATCAGCGCCCATTTCAAGCGCCAGCGCCTCCATCGACATTTCCATGGTGATTAGCGTGAAACCTGCCGCCCCAAGCGAAACGATCATATAGGTCCGCATGCCCACCTTGCGGTGCCGCAGCTCCCGGTCCAGCCCCAGAAGCGCCCCGGCAGCAGCGGCGCAAACCAGCCGCAGGACCAGCTCAAGATAACTTACATAGGCAATGCTCAGGTCCATCGCGTTCCTGCTCCTTCGTATCGGGCCGAGCCTGCAGCCGGCCTGGAATGACTTTTCTGCAATAGCCCCGTTTATGGCACAGTCCCGGAAAATGTGCAGGAAAATGGCAAAGGACGCTATGTTCTGTGACATGCAGCCTGCGGCCGCAGCCGCAAAGAAAAACCCCCGCCACACGGGCGGGGGTTTTCAATCAGACCTGCAGTGCGCTTACGCCCGGACCAGCTTCTCGTAGTCCTCAGCGATCTCGCGGGTCAGGTCGCCAACTTCAAAGGTATAGTCACCAATCTGCCCGACCGGGGTCACTTCGGCGGCGGTGCCCGTCAGCCAGCACTGCTCAAAGCCTTCCATCTCCTCCGGCATGATGTGGCGCTCATGCACGGTGACGCCCTTGTCCTTGAGCATCTGGATCACGGTCTGCCGGGTCAGGCCATTCAGGAAGCAATCCGGCAGCGGCGTATGCACCTCGCCATCCTTCACGAAAAAGATGTTGGCGCCGGTCGCCTCCGCCACATAGCCGCGGTAGTCCATGAACAGCGCATCCGAGCAGCCCTTGGCCTCGGCCTTGTGCTTGGAGATGGTGCAGATCATGTAAAGGCCCGCCGCCTTGGCATGCACCGGGATGGTCTCCGGGCTGGGCCGCTTCCACTCCGCGATGTCGAGCTTGGCGCCTTGCATCTTGGCATCGCCGTAATAGGCGCCCCAGCCCCAGACCGCGATGGCCATCCGCACCGGATTGCGGGCCGAGGCGACCCCCATATCCTCTCCCGCGCCGCGCCAGACCAGCGCGCGCACATAGGCGTCCTGCAGACCGGAGGCCTTCAGCGTCTCTTCTTTTGCTGCCTCGATCTGGTCGACGGTATAGGGCATCGGCATGTCCAGCGCCTTGGCCGAGGCGACCAGCCGCTCGGAATGCTCCCGGCTCTTGAAGATCTTGCCGTTATAGGCGCGTTCGCCCTCAAACACGGAAGACGCATAATGCATCGCATGGGTCAGGATATGCACCTTGGCATCCCGCCAGTCGACCAGCTCCCCATCCATCCAGATCACTCCGTCGCGGTCGTCATAACCAGCCATGCCGCACCCTCCTGAAACTCTGCGGTGATTTTCGATAATTGCGCAAACTGCGACCGGTCCGGACACAATATTGCGTCAAAGCTGGGATTCGATACATCTTCACTCTTGGAATGTCAACAACACTGACATAAACTGACCGGCAAGACAAACGAGGGGGCACCGAATGCCTGAAGGCCGGACAGGGCAGGGTTACAGCGGCGAAAGCCTGCTGTTTCTGACAGATGAGCAGCTGCGCCAGGGGATCGAGGCGATGTTCTTTGCCTATCGCGGCTTTACCGCCGATCCGGACCGGATCCTTGCGGAACTGTCATACGGCCGGGCGCACCACCGCGCGATCCATTTCATCAACCGCTCGCCCGGCACCACGGTGAACAATCTGCTAAGTATTCTGGGCGTCACCAAGCAATCTCTGAACCGGGTGCTGCGGACCCTGATCGGCGACGGCCTGGTCGAAAGCAAGGTGGGCGAGCTGGATAAGCGCGAACGCCACCTCTACCTGACCGATCAGGGCGCCGCGCTGGAGGCCACCCTGTCGGACGCCCAGCGCGCCCGGATGCGCGCCGCCTACAAGGACGCAGGCCCCGAGGCGGTGCAGGGTTTCAAGAAGGTGCTGGAAGCGATGATGGACGCCGACATGCGCCGCGCCTATGCCAAGCTGCGCGAAACGGGTGCATGAGCATGCATGACGCCCATCTGCTGATCGTGGACGATGATGAGCGCATCCGCGGCCTCTTGAAGAAGTTCCTGATGCGCTCGGGCTTTTTGGTGACCGCGGCACGCGATGCGGCCCATGCCCGGCGGGTGCTGGCGGGGCTGGATTTCGATCTGATCATCATGGATGTGATGATGCCGGGCGAGGACGGCATCTCGCTGACCCAATCCCTGCGCGAAACCATGTCCACCCCGATCCTGCTGCTGACCGCCAGGGGCGAGACCGAAGACCGGATCGCCGGGCTGGAGGCCGGCGCGGACGATTATCTGCCGAAACCCTTTGAACCGAAGGAGCTTCTGCTGCGGGTGAACGCCATATTGCGGCGGATGCCCGACACCGTGGCGCAGGAGGCCGCGCCCAAGGTGCTGCACCTCGGCGCCATCCGCTACGACATCGAGCGCGGCGAGATGTGGCAGGGCGATGAGCTGATCCGCCTCACCGGCACCGAAAGCCAGCTGATGAAAATCTTCTCGGCCCAGCCCGGCGAGCCGGTCTCCCGCACCAAGCTGGTCGAGGACCTGGGCCGCGACCGCGGCCAGGCGCAGGAACGCGCGGTGGACGTGCAGATCACCCGGCTGCGCCGCAAGATCGAGCCGAATCCCAAGCAGCCGCAGTATCTGCAGACGGTGCGCGGGGCGGGTTACATGCTGGCACCGGATTAACGCATTCCCGGTTCCTTCTTCTGGCCCAAAATATCCCGGGGTCCGGGGCAGCGCCCCGGGTTTCCCCTTGCAGCCAAAGGCCGCCGCCCCCTAGGGTCGCGCCAAGCCCGGCCGCAGGAGGAACGCTGAATGACAACCGCTCTGATCACCCACGCGGACTGCCTGAACCACGTGACCCCGGACGGCCACCCCGAACGGGTTGCCAGGCTGGAGCACATCCTGCACGCGCTGGAGCCACTGGACCTGAGGCGCGTGACAGCCCCGATGGCCGCGGAGGATGACATTCTCCGCATCCACCCCGCGTCGTACCTCTCGGACCTGCGCAGGGCCTCCCCGGCAGAAGGCTGGGCACAGATTGACGGCGACACCTTCCTGTCCCCCGGATCAATGGATGCAGCCTTCCGCGCGGCGGGGGCAGTGGTGCGCGGCGTCGGCATGGTGCTGGGCGGCGAGGTGCAGAACGCCTTTGCCGCGGTGCGCCCGCCGGGGCATCACGCGGAAACAGACACTGCAATGGGCTTCTGCCTGTTCGGCAATGCGGCGCTGGCCGCCAAGCACGCGCTGGACCATCACGGCCTCAAACGGGTAGCCGTGGTGGACTTTGACGTCCATCACGGCAACGGCACCCAGGACCTGCTGTGGGATGAGCCGCGCGCGCTTGTGATCACCAGCCAGCAAATGCCGCTCTGGCCCGGCTCCGGCCGCCCGGACGAGGACGGCGCCCATGGCCAGATCCTCAACCTGCCGCTGGCGCCGGGATCGGGCCGGGCAGAAATGCAGGCAGCCTATGAGGGCCAGGCCTTCCCGCGCCTGCGCGCCTTCAAACCGGAGCTGATCATCATCTCCGCAGGCTTTGACGCCCATCAGGACGATCCTCTTGCCAGCCTCAACTGGACCACCGCGGATTTCGCTTGGCTCACCGCGGAACTGTGCAAGCTTGCCAGTGAGCTGTGCCAGGGCCGTATCGTCTCGACTTTGGAAGGCGGATATGATCTGAACGCGCTGGCCGCGGCAACCCGCGCGCATGTGGAAGAACTGATAAAGGCACCGGCATGACTGAGACCCCCGTAGACCAGATGAGCTTTGAACAGGCAATGCGTGAGCTGGAAGGCGTGGTGGACCAGCTGGAGCGCGGCGATGTGGCGCTGGATGCGTCGATTGCGCTTTACGAGCGCGGCGCGGCGCTGAAGAAACGCTGCGAGGACGAGCTGAAACGCGCCGAGGAAAAGGTGGCCGCCATCACGCTCGACGCCAACGGCACCCCCAAGGGCACCCAGCCGCTGGACGCCGGCTGAGCCATGAGCGCCGCCGCAGACACCCGGACGCGCCCCTTTGCGGAGGCGCTGAAAGACGCGCAAACCCGCATCACCGCGCATATGGAGGCACGGCTGGCGGGCAGCGACGACCTGCACGCCGCGATGCGCTATGCCATCACTGGCGGCAAAATGCTGCGCGGATTCCTCGTGCTGGAAAGCGCCCGCTTGCACGGTGTTCCGGCGGAGGCCGCGATCGAGGCCGCGCTCGCCATCGAATGCATCCACGCCTACTCACTGGTGCATGACGACCTGCCCTGCATGGACGACGACGACCTGCGCCGCGGCCAGCCCACCGTGCACCGGAAATGGGATGAGGCAATGGCGGTGCTGGCGGGCGACAGCCTGCAGAGTTTCGCCTTCGAGCTGCTGGCAGATCCCAGTGTGGGGCCCCATGCGCTGACTCTGATCCGCGGGCTGGCGCAATCGTCCGGCAAGGATGGTATGGTGTCGGGCCAGATGCTTGATATTGCGGCCGAAACCGCAAATGGTCCGCTGACGCTAGAGCAAATCACCCGGCTGCAGGGCCGCAAGACCGGCTGCCTGATTGAATGGTCCGCCACCGCCGGCGCAGTTCTGGCCGGGGCAGACCCGGCACCGTTGAGGCAATACGCAAGCGCCTTGGGACTTGCCTTCCAAATCGCCGACGACATCTTGGATGTGGAAGGGGATGCCGCAAAGGTGGGCAAAGCCGTGCGCAAGGACGCAGATGCCGGCAAGGCCACCTTTGTCTCGCTCCTGGGGCTGGCAGAGGCGAAAGCCCGCGCGCAGACCCTGTGTGACGAGGCCTGCGCCGCGCTCTCACTTTATGGTGAGGATGCCGAAACCTTGAAGGAAGCCGCGCGTTTCGTTATTGCGCGCGACAGCTAACCCCGCGCGCCACGCCCCGGCACCCCGCCCGGCGCAGCCCAAGGAGACACCATGCCCGACCGGCCCAAGACCCCGCTTCTGGATCAGATCACGCGCCCCGCGGATCTGAAGGGGCTGACGGATGCGCAGCTGGTGCAAGTCGCGCACGAACTGCGGCAGGAAACCATTTCCGCGGTTTCCGTCACCGGCGGCCATCTGGGCGCGGGCCTTGGCGTGGTTGAGCTGACCACCGCGCTGCACGCGGTATTCGACACACCGCGGGACAAGGTGATCTGGGACGTGTCCCACCAGTGCTACCCGCACAAGATCCTGACCGGGCGCCGCGACCGCATCCGCACCCTGCGGATGAAGGACGGGCTCAGCGGTTTCACCAAACGCTCCGAGTCGCCTTATGACCCGTTCGGCGCCGCCCACAGCTCCACCTCGATCAGTGCCGCGCTTGGCTTTGCCGTCGCGCGCGACCTGGGCGGTGTGATCCCCGAGGGCAACGGGGACGCCATCGCAGTGATCGGCGATGGCTCGATGTCGGCCGGCATGGCGTTTGAGGCGATGAACAACGCAGGCCATCTGGGCAAGCGGCTGTTCGTGATCCTCAACGACAACGAGATGTCGATTGCCCCGCCGGTGGGCGCGCTGTCGTCCTATCTGTCCCGCCTCTACGCGGGCGAGCCGTTCCAGGAGCTGAAGGCGGCTGCCAAAGGCGCGGTCTCGCTGTTGCCGGAACCGTTCCGCGAAGGCGCCAAACGCGCCAAGGATATGCTCAAGGGCATGGCGGTCGGCGGCACGATGTTCGAAGCGCTCGGCTTCTCATACCTCGGCCCCATCGACGGCCACGACATGGACCAGCTGCTGCCGGTCCTGCGCACCGTCAAGGCGCGGGCGACCGGCCCGATCCTGATCCATGTGCTCACCAAGAAGGGCAAGGGCTACGGACCTGCTGAGCGCGCCCGCGACAAGGGCCACGCAACCGCCAAGTTCGATATGGTGACTGGCGAGCAGAAAAAGGCGCCCTCCAACGCGCCCTCCTACACTTCGGTCTTCGGCAATGAGCTGGTCAAGCTGGCCGCCAAGGACGACAAGATCTGCGCCGTCACCGCGGCGATGCCAGATGGCACCGGCCTCAGCCTGATGGCCGAACGCTACCCCTCGCGCTGCTTTGACGTGGGCATCGCAGAACAGCACGGCGTCACCTTTGCCGCGGCGCTGGCCGCGGGCGGAATGAAGCCGTTCTGCGCGATGTATTCCACCTTCCTGCAGCGCGGCTACGATCAGGTCGTGCACGACGTGGCGATCCAGCGCCTGCCGGTGCGCTTTGCCATCGACCGCGCAGGGTTGGTCGGTGCTGATGGCGCCACCCATGCCGGCAGCTTCGACATTGCCTTTATGGCCAACCTGCCGGGCATGGTTGTGATGGCCGCTGCGGATGAGGCGGAACTCGCCCATATGGTCGCCACCGCCGCAGCCTATGACGACGGCCCCATCGCCTTCCGCTACCCGCGCGGTGAGGGCGAAGGTGTCGACATGCCCGAAACCCCGGAAGTACTGGAAATCGGCAAGGGGAGGATGGTCCAGCAGGGCAAGCGCGTTGCGCTTTTGTCCTTCGGTACCCGGCTGGGCGAGGTCAAAAAGGCCGCCGAAGCGCTGGCGGCCAAGGGCATCACGCCCACCATCGCCGACGCCCGCTTTGCCAAGCCGCTGGACCGCGATCTGATCCTGCAGCTGGCCGCGGACCACGAGGCGCTGATCACCATCGAGGAAGGCGCAGTCGGCGGTTTCGGCTCGCATGTCGCGCAGCTTCTGGCAGAGGAAGGCGTTTTTGACAACGGGCTCAAGTACCGCTCGATGGTGTTGCCCGATACCTTTATCGACCAGGCCAGCCCGGCGGACATGTACGAGGTGGCCGCGATGAACGCCCCGCAGATCGAGGCCAAGGTGCTGCAGGTTCTGGGCGTCGCGACGATTGGCGAAAAGCGGGCCTAACTGGCTTCATCCCAAGGCGGAAGCCTGTGTAGGCAGGCTTAGACCGGGGGCTGCAAGTGCAGGCGGCCTTTGTCCTTAAACCCCCGGCGGTTCCGCCGGCGGCACAAAGCTTTCCATGTCCTCGGCCTCCAGCACCGCCCGCAGCCCCTCGCGGTAGGTCGGATAC
Source organism: Leisingera sp. UBA4491 (assembly GCF_002388965.1). Lineage (NCBI taxonomy): Bacteria > Pseudomonadati > Pseudomonadota > Alphaproteobacteria > Rhodobacterales > Roseobacteraceae > Leisingera > Leisingera sp. UBA4491. The sequence continues at coordinate 36,692 of NZ_DGNN01000013.1, forward strand.
AGCAGGTCCACCCCCAGCTCATCCTTGATACGCCAGTTCCGCACCCGCTTGTTCTCACCATAGAAGCTGCGCGCCATCGGGGTCATGCCCGCCTCGTCAAACGGCACCTCGGCAGGCATGGGCAAACCCAGCAGTTCCGCGGCATGGCCCAGCACATCCTGCGGCGGGGCCGGATCATCGTCGCAGACGTTGTAGATCGCCCCCGGCCGAGGCTGCGCGATGGAGGCCGCGAGCACCTGGGCGATATCGTCCACATGGATGCGGGAAAACACCTGCCCCGGCTTGATGATCCGCCGCGCCTTGCCCGCCATCAGCTTGGCAAAGGGGCCGCGGCCGGGGCCATAGATACCGGCCAGGCGGAAGATATGCAGGGGCAGACCGGGAATCGCCTGCCATTGCGCCTCCGCCAGGGCCCGCCAGTCGCCGCGCTGGCTGGAGGGAGTGACCGGCGTGTCCTCATCGACCCAGGCGCCGTCGTGGTGGCCGTAAACCGCGGTGGTGGACAGGTAGCCCACCCATTCCAGACCGGGAGCAGCGGCAATCCTGCTGCCGATCGCCGCCAGCACCGGGTCGCCTTCCGCATTCGGCCCGATCGAATTCAGGATATGCGTTACCCCGTCCAGCGGCACCTCTTGCCCGGGCCAGGTGATCATCTCCACGCCATCGGCCTCCACGGGATCCCGCGAGGTTCCGATAACCCTCCAGCCGTCCGCCTGCAGTCGCGGCGCAAGCGCCCGGGCGGTATAGCCAAATCCAAGACAAAGCAGTGTTCTTCCCATGGCACCTAGATGCGTTGGCGGTGGCCGGGGTGCAAGGGTTGATTCGAATCTCCCAAGCGACTTTGATGGCCCGATGAAAAAGCAAGCACCGGGATTGACCGATGCCTATACGCTGAGCACGCCTGAGGAATCACGGCGGCTCTATGCGGACTGGGCCGGCACATACGACCAGGACTTCGCCGCCGGTCAGGATTACCTGCTGCCCGCACAAACTGCCAAGGCCTTTGCCGCCGCCGGCGGCGAGGGCCCGGTGCTGGACGCCGGCGCAGGCACCGGCCTTTGCGGCCAGGCGCTGCGGGCACTTGGGATCGAACCCGTCGACGCCACTGACATCAGCGCTGCGATGCTGGCCGAAGCCCTGCGCAAGGACGCCTACCGCGACGTGATCGAGGCCGACCTGATGGAGGGCATCCCGGTTCCGCGCGGTTCCTACCGCGGTGTGGTGTCCTCCGGCACTTTCACCCACGGCCACCTCGGCCCAGAGGTGCTGCCTGCCCTGCTGCGCGTGGCCGCGCCCGATGCCTGGTTTGCGCTGTCGGTGAACGCAAAGTTCTACGAAAAGGCGGGATTTGCTGACGCCTTCGACCGGCTGCTGCGCGGGCAATGGATCAGGAACCTGACCCTGCCCGAAGTGCAGATCTACGGCCTAGGTGCCACCGGCGCGCACAAGAACGACACCGCGCTTATCACCTTGTTTCAGAAAGTGTAGCCCCTGCCGTTTGCACAGGGTCAAGGGAGGCGCAGCCTCCGCGCGGCACGCGCGGCTTGCCCTTGAGGCTGTGCTGACGGATCACAAAATCGGACTGGCTGCTTGAGGAGCAGACCTGCTCCTCAAGAGCTTCTCAGCGAATGGATTGCGCCGCGCCAAGCGCGGCGCCCGGCCCAACTGTGCAGGGGCATCTTCAGATGTCCCGCAACTGGCGGGAGTACCGCGTCAGCGCCCCTTCCAGACCGGATCGCGCTTTTCAGCGAAGGCGCGGGCGCCTTCCAGGTTGTCCTCGGAACCATAGAGCACGTCCACGGTTTTCAGCTGCCTCCGGGTGATCCGGTTCATCGCGTCCTGGAACTTGCTGTCCTCGGCATCGCGCACGATCTCCTTGATCGCCGCATACACCAGCGGCGGGCCGGAGGCGAGCAGCCGCGCCAGCTCCCAGGCGCGGTCCATCAGCTGATCCGCCGCCACGATCTCATTCACCAGGCCCCAGCGGTTGGCCTCTTCGGCATCGAACCAGCGCCCGGTCAGCAGTAGCTCCATGGCGATGTGATAGGGGATGCGTTTGGGGAGTTTCACGCTGGCCGCATCCGCAACGGTGCCGGAGCGGATTTCCGGCAGCGCAAAGGTGGCGTGATCGGCAGCGATGATCATGTCGGCCGACAGCGCCAGCTCCAGCCCGCCGCCGCAGGCGATCCCGTTCACAGCGGCAATCACCGGCTTGTTCATATCGCGCAGCTCCTGCAGCCCGCCAAAACCGCCGACGCCGTAATCGCCATCCACCGCATCACCGTCAGCCGCTGCCTTCAGGTCCCAGCCCGGGCAAAAGAACTTTTCGCCGCCGCCGGTCAGGATCGCCACGCGCAGTTCCGGATCATCGCGGAAATCGCGGAACACCTCGCCCATCACCCGGCTGGTTTTCAGATCAATGGCATTGGCCTTGGGCCGGTCCAGGGTCACTTCCAGAATGGCGCCGTCACGGCGGGTTTTCACGGGGCTGTTCTCGGGGCTGTCGCTCATCTCATCTCCTCCTGGCATGGGACATGCCGTTCTGTTTCCGGGCCAAAGCCCTAGTATTTCCGCCGCATCAGCGCGTCTGCGGCCACCGCATCCGCCGGCGTGCACAAAAGCGGGTTGATCTCGATCTCCTCCAGCCCCAGCGCGTTTTCCATGACATAGGCTTCGACGGCGCGGACGGCACGCAGGATCGCCTCGCGGTCTGCCGCCGGGGCGCCGCGGTAGCCATCCAGCAGTTTTGCGATGCGCAGCGACTGGAGCGCCGCTTCGATGTCCGCATCGGAAGCGGGCAGAAGGAAGGACGCGCTGTCCTCCATCAGCTCAGTCAAAGTGCCGCCCGCCGCCAGCGTCATGACAAAGCCATGCGCCGGGTCCTTGACCACGCCGATCAGCAGCTCGGCCACCGCGCCGGCAACCATTTCCTCGACAAGAAAGCGCGACGCGGGCATGCTGAAGGCGGCATCGCTCACTTCCTGGCCGGAGTTCAGGTTCAGCACCACAGCCCCCGCTTCAGTCTTGTGCGCGACGCCTTCGCCCTTCAGCACCACCGGGAAGCCGACATCGACCGCCACCGCACGGGCATTGGTGGCAGAGGCCGCCCGTTTGGACCGGGGAACACGCAACCCGTAGCTTGCCAGTTGCCACTTGGCATCGGCTTCGGGCACCAGATCCGGCTCTACAGCCGGCGTCGGCAGCAGCAGCGGCACAGGTGTTTCCGGCAGCGGCAGGCTGGCGGCCTCACAGGCGGCAATCGCTTCGCTCAGGCCGCAGAAAGGCACTACGCCTGCTTCCATCAGCCGGGCCGCCACGGCCTCCGGCAGCAGTTCCGGCAGAGTGGCGACGAGGCCGACATTGGCCCCGGTCCGCTCGCGCGAACCGATGGCGGCCTGAATGGTGCACTCCCAGTCCGATGCATCGCAGCGGTCCTCGCGCGGGAAGTCGACGATCAGCATGGTCATCGCCAGCTGCGGATCCATCATGGCCGAGAAGGCTTTGGTCATCGCCTCGCTGTCGCGCCAGATATAAGTGTGGTAGTCGAGCGGGTTCGCCAATGCCACCATCGGCCCAAGCGCGTTGCGCAGGTCGGTTTTCTGGCGGTCATTCAGGGGCGGAAACACGACGTTGCGGGGGTGGCCGGTGTCCGCCGCCAGGCTGGCCTCCCCGCCAGAGCAGCTGATTGTCGCGATGCGGTTCGAAGGCAGCCGCCCCGTCACATGCAGCAGCTTCAAGGTCTCCAGAAAAGATGGCAGATCCTCGAGACGCGGAATGCCGAGGCGAGCGAGCAAAGCCCCCGCCCCCGCATCACCGCCCGCAAGCGAGGCGGTATGGGAAACCGTTGCAGCCCGGGCCTCAGCCGATTTGCCGACCTTCAGTGCGACAATCGGCTTACCCAGCTCGCGGGCGCGGGCAGCCAGCGCCTCAAACGCACGCAGATCGCCAAAGCCCTCGATATGCAGACCCAGCGCAGTGACGCGGTCGTCTTCCAGCAGCGCCTCGCCAATGGCGGCAATACCCGACTGCGCCTGGTTGCCAGCGGTGACCACATAGGCCAGCGGCAGCCCGCGCTTCTGCATGGTAAGGTTGATGGCGATGTTGGAGCTTTGGGTGACCAGGGCCACGCCTTTCTCCGCCCGCTGCCCGCCATGCTGGTCCGGCCACAACAACGCACCGTCCAGATAGTTGATGAAGCCATAGCAATTGGGACCGAGAAACGGCATCTCCCCCGCCGCGTCCAGAAGCTGCGCCTGCAGGTTCGCGCCTTCAGCGTCCTCGGCCGCGGCCTCCAGAAAGCCGGACGCAAAGCACACCGCCCCGCCGGCGCCGCGGGCCGACAGCGCCCGTACCACTTCGATTGTGGCAAAGCGGTTCACCCCGATAAAGGCCGCGTCCGGCGCCTCCGGCAGGCTGTCCGCGTCCTTGAAGGCAGGCAGGCCCGCGACGTCTTCGGCCTTGGGATGGACCGGCCAGATGGCGCCGTCGAACCCCATCTTCCGGCACTGCTCAATCACCAGGCGGCACCACGCGCCGCCGCCGATCACAGCTATGGATTTGGGACGGAAAAGGCGGGAAAGGTCGCGTGTCATACTATAGCGGTTCCGCTGGTTGAGAGTTCGGAAGCCTCCGGCGGGGATATTTTCAGCCAGAAGAAGCACATGGTTTTATTAACCAGAAGCGGCAACGCTGGTTGCGCGGTACAGGCGGGGACGCCGATGACCGCGCCAGGAGAAGCCCCCCGGTTGCGGCGCTGCCCTCCGGGGGCTGGATCTGGTTTCATTCTTCTTCTGGCCTTCAAATATCCTCGCCGAAGGCGAAAAACTGCCGGGTTTCAAGGTGCAGGCCGGTCGAGATGGCCCAGATCCCGGTCCGGGTCAATCCGGTCGCGCACGCGGGTCTTCAGCTCTTTCGCATCCGGAAAGCCGCCGTCCCGCTTGCGGTCCCAGACCAGTTCCTTGTCAACATGGATTTCGAAGATCCCGCCCGTGTCTCCGGGAACCAGTGTCACCCCGCCCAAGGTGCCCTGGAAGGTCTGCAGCAGCTCCTGCGCCATCCAGCCGGCCCGCAGCAGCCAGTTGCAGCCGGTGCAGTAGGTAATGGTAACGGTAGGTTTCTCTGGGGGTTTCCCGGACCCGGTCATGGATCAGCCTCCGACGGCGCGCAGCATCTCGCGGCTGATGATGTGCCGCTGGATTTCACTGGTGCCTTCCCAGATACGCTCCACCCGCGCGTCGCGCCAGATGCGTTCCAGCGGCAGTTCATCCATCAGCCCCATGCCGCCGTGAATCTGGATCGCCTCATCGGCGACAAAGGCCAGCATCTCGGTTGCCTTCAGCTTGGCCATCGACATGTCGGCCTCAGTCACAGTGCCCTGATCGAACTTCCAGCCAGCTTCCCAGGTCAGGAGGTTCGCCGCCTTCAGCTCCAACGCCATGTCGGCCAGCTTGAAGGAAATGCCCTGGAACTTGCCGATCTGCTGGCCGAACTGCTTGCGCTCGGCGGCGTATTCCACCGAGTGTTGCAGTGCGCGCTCAGCACGTCCCAGGCAGGTGGCGGCCACTTGCAGGCGGGTGGCGCCCAGCCAGGTGTTGGCAACCTCGAACCCTTTGTCCGCCTCACCCAGAATGGCAGAGGACGGCAGGCGGCAATCGTCAAACTCCAGCACCGAGTTTGTATAGCCGCGGTGGCTGACGTTGCCGTAGCCGTCGCGCACCTCAAATCCCGGCGTGCCCTTGTCGACGAAGAAGGCGGTGATCTTCTTCTTGGGCCCGCGCGGCGTGTCCTCGACCCCGGTGGCCATGAAGCAGATGGCGAAATCGGCAATGTCCGCGTGGCTGATGAAATGCTTGGTGCCGTTCAGGATCCAGTCATCGCCATCCTTGCGCGCAGTCGCCTTCATGCCGCGCAGGTCGGAACCTGCATCCGGCTCTGTCATCGCGAGGCAATCCCATTTCTCTCCCTTCATGCAGGGAAACAGGTACTTTTCTTTCTGCTCCTGTGTGCCGGCCAGCAGGATATTCGACGGGCGCGCAACGCCGGTCCAGTGCAGCGCGTAATTGGCACGGCCCAGTTCCTTTTCGTACATCAGCCAGGTCAGGGTATCGAGGCCGGCACCGCCCACCTCCTCGGGCATGTTGGCCGCATAGAGCCCGGCTTCCATCGCCTTCTTCTGCACATCGCGGATCACATCCATGTCCAAATGGCCAGTGCGCTCGATCTCCGCCTCATGCGGATAGAGCTCCTTTTCCACAAAGGCGCGGGTGGTTTCGACGATCATAGACTGTTCTTCGGTCATCCCGAACTGCATGGCGGTCTTCCTTGGCAAATCTGTTGCGGATCAGAGTACGCCGCTTGCGTGCGCCTATCGTGCAGAGATAGAAATAATCATGCGGAATTGGACAAAAGATACTGCTGCGTTGCAGCAAATTGATGTGCTGCTGTTTGACGCCTTCTCCGCCCATTGCCTGGCCAACACGGTGGAGCCGCTGCGGGCGGCCAACACCTTTGCCGGGCGGCAGGCCTATGCCTGGCGGTTCCTGACTCTGGACGGCGCACCGGCGGTGTCCTCGTCCGGCATGGAGGTGCGGGCGCATGGGCAGCTAGGCGAATGCAGCGGCGATTTGCTGATCGCGATGCCGTCTTATGACTTCCTGCGCCATGCCACCGTGGCCACCGCCCGGGCGCTTAAGTCCGCCGCGCGCCGCTACAAGCGACTGGCGGGGTTTGACACCGGCGCCTGGCTGCTGGCAGGCGCCGGGCTGCTGGACGGGCGGCGGGCCACAATCCATTGGGAGGAGCTGGGCCGCTTCACCGAGGCTTTCCCTGAGGTCCAGGCCGAACGCGCCCGCCAGGTTTGGGATGGCAACCGCATCACCTGCACCGGCGCGCTTGCCGCCTTTGACACCATGATGGAGCTGATTGGCGAGCAGCACGGCGCCGCCCTGCGGCTGGAGGTCGCCGCCCTGTTCATGGCGCCCGAGGCGACGGAGACACAGGACCCGATCCTGGTGCGCGGCAAGTCCGTGGCCCGCGCGGTTGCGGTGATGCAGGCTAACTTGGAAGCGCCCTTGCCGATTGCTGCCGTGGCCAGGAAAGCAGGCCGCAGCCAGAAGGGTCTGGAGGCCCGGATGAAGGCCGAACTGGGGGCAACGCCGCAGGCCGTCTACCGTCGGCTGCGGTTGATACAGGCCAGAAAGCTCGTGTTAGAGACTGTTTTGAGCGTATCGGAGATTGCCCTGCGCTGCGGCTATGACGACCCGAGCGCCCTCACGCGGGCGTTCAAAGCGGAGTTTGGTGTCACTCCGCGGACCTTGCGCGGTGGTGGGCAAATTGCCCACCCTACGTAGGGTGGGCGATTCCGCCCACCGTTAGCCCTGTTTGGCGGCCATCCACTGGTTCAGCCGCCACAATCCCCAGGCCAGCGGGATCGCGGCCAGACCGCCGATCACATAGGCCAGCGGCTCATCCGCGAAGGATTCGAAGATCTGCGTATAGGCATGGATCGCGGCAAAGGTCAGCGCCGCGTTGAACAGCCCGCGCTGATGCCGCTGCGCCGCCCAGAAGATAACCGCCGCCAGCACCACCGCCCACAGCACCGAATAGACGTTCTCGGAAATGAACAGCGCGCTGTCGCGGAAGGCATCGCGGGCGGCAGAAAAGGCGTCCCAGTCCTCGTAGCCATCGCTGAAGCGGCCCGGGCCCCAGACGGTTTCGCCAACGACATCCCCCCACAGCGAGCCGACCAGCGCGCAGAGGTTTGCAACCACAAACCCCAGGATCGCCAGGATGCGCAGATGCCGGGCGTCGCGCTCAGCCAGCCGGGACGCGCCCCAGACACAGAACACGATCAGCAGCACCATCTGCAGGATCGTCAGCGTCGATTCCGGCGAATAGAACACATAAGCCGCATGGAAATAGCCGGTGCCGGTCTCCAGCATCTGTGCAAAGGGCGCAATCGCCAGCGCGGTGACAAAGCGCACATCAACCTGCCAGCCTGCCAGGGCCAGCGCCGCCGCATAATACAGCAGTGCCAGGTTCCGCAGCGGCGAGCCGATGCCGTATTGCTGCAGCAGCAGCTCGATCGCCGCAAGATGCATGGCCAGCCCCATCAGCAGGATCGCGCCCAGCACAAACCCCGTGGACCAGGCCCCGTGCCGCCAGCGCCAAGTGCAGATCAGCGCCACCAGCGCGCCGGCGGGCAGCATCACCCAGCCGGCGATGTCCTCGTATTTGTCCACCAGCTCGATCCCGGCGCCGCCCATCAGCATGCCCGCGCCGATCAGCGTGGCGGAATTGCCGAACATCCGCAACATCTCGCCGCCGCGCGCCAGCACCGCCAGCCCGCCGCCCAGCATCAGGATGCCGGTCACTGCCACCGCCAGCGGGTCCGCCAGCCAGAAGATGAACCCGGCAGTGGCGGCGATGATCCCGAAACACAGGATCGCATTCACCGCCAGCGACACCATCACTTCGCGCGAGCGCGCCTCGATGGTGCGGGCCTGATCCGGGGTCAGCACCCCTTCCTCGACCAAGGCAGTTGTATCGGCAATGGCGTGCATCAGCGGTCCCTCGCGGCATCCAAACGGTTCCGCCCAGCATGGACCGGCCATCGCCGCAGCGAAAGGGGAGGAATTCCCGCCGCTTACCCCTTGGGCCGGCTGGGCACCCAGGCGTAGCCGTTATCACACAGGATGTAGGCCTCGCGCAGGCCGTGCGGCTTGTCCGCGGGCGCCTGCAGGATGATGACCCCCGCTGCCTCCGCCCGCGCCACGGCCTCATCCGGATCGGTATCATACAGGCGGATCTCGATCCCGGCGCCGCGCGGCGGGGTTTCCGGCAGCAGCCCCAGCAGCGGATTTTCCGCATAGGTCCCGTCTCTGTGCAGCTGAAAGACCTGTCCGCCATAGGTAACGATGGCAAAATCCTGCGTCACCTGATGGCCCTTCATGCCCAAAACAGTCTCTAAAAAGGCAACTTCTGCCGGAACATCCCGCACTAGCAGATTGATCCCGATCCCGCTCAGGGACCGTCCGAAGCTGTCTCCATCCACCGTTTGGTAGTCCATGCCAGGCCCTCTCCAAGAACAGCAGAACCATCCTGCAAGCGATCGTTCTGCCGCGGCAATGCCAAATGCGTCAGTCTTCGGTGCCTTTCCACCGCCCGCATGAAGCTTTGATGGCAATGCAAGCAATCCGCTTGCCTTCCCGCCTGCAATCGGAACAATTGGATTATGTCAGATAACATTTTCCCAAGCTGGCCCGACACCGCCCCGCAATTGATCGAAGTCGCCGCAGGCCGCGCGCCGGCCGACACGGTGATCCGCAAGGGCATCTGGGTCAACGTCCACACCCGCGAGCAGCTGCCGGACCATGATATTGCGATCAAGGCGGGCCGTATCGCCTATGTCGGGCCGGATGCCTCCTATTGCACCGGGCCAAAGACGCAGATCATCGAGGCCAACGGCCGCTACATGATCCCCGGCCTGTGCGATGCCCACATGCATATTGAAAGCGGCATGCTGACCCCCGCGGAATTTGCCCGCGCGGTGATCCCGCATGGCACTACCTCGATGTTCACCGACCCGCATGAGATTGCCAATGTGCTGGGTCTGGACGGCGTGCGCTACATGCATGACGAAGCGCTGATGCAGCCCGTAAACATCTTCACCCAGATGCCCAGCTGCGCGCCCTCCGCACCGGGGCTGGAGACCACAGGTTACGAAATCTCCGCCGAGGATGTGGAAGAGGCTATGAACTGGCCCGGAATCATCGGTCTGGGCGAGATGATGAACTTCCCCGGCGTCGCCAATGCCGACCCCAAGATGCTGGCCGAAATCGCCGCCACTCAGCGCGCGGGCAAGACGGTGGGCGGCCACTATGCCTCCCCCGACCTCGGCCCGGATTTTGCGGCCTATGTGGCGGGCGGCCCGGCGGATGACCATGAAGGCACCTGCGAAGCCGACGCCATCGCCCGGGTGCGCCAGGGGATGCGCTCGATGATGCGGCTGGGCTCTGCCTGGTATGACGTCGAAAGCCAGATCACCGCGGTGACCAAGAAGGGCCTCGATCCGCGCAACTTCATCCTCTGCACCGACGATTGCCATTCGGGCACACTGGTCAATGACGGCCACATGAACCGGGTGGTGCGCCACGCCATTGCCTGCGGCTGCGACCCGGTTGTCGCCCTGCAGATGGCCACCATCAACACCGCCACCCATTTCGGGCTGGAGCGGGAGATCGGCTCCATCACCCCCGGGCGGCGCGCCGATGTGATCCTGACCTCAAGCCTCACCGAACTGCCCATAGAAGTGGTGATCGCCCGCGGGCAAATCGTGGCGGAATCAGGCTCTATCAAGGTAGATTGCCCGCATTACGACTGGCCCGCCAGCGCCCGCGGCACCGTCCATCTGGGGCATGAGCTAACAGCGCAGGATTTTGAACTCACCGCGCCCGAAGGCGCCAATGCGGTCACCGCCAATGTGATTGGCGTGGTGGAAAACCAGGCCCCGACCAAGGCGCTGCAGGCGGAGCTGCCGGTGGTGGACGGGCTGGTCGAGGGCAGCGGCGATGTCTGCCAGATCGCCCTGGTCGAGCGCCACCGCGCCACTGGCGGCGTCACCAATGCCTTTGTCTCGGGCTTCGGCTATACCGGCAAGATGGCGATGGCCTCCACCGTGGCGCATGACAGCCATCACATGATCGTGGTCGGCACCGACCGCGAACAGATGGCGCTGGCCGCCAACCGGCTTGCCGAGGCGGGCGGCGGCATTACCCTTTATAAGGATGGTGAGGAGCTTGCTCTGATTGAGCTTCCGATCGCAGGCCTGATGTCCGACAGCCCCGCAACCGATGTCGCCGCCAAGGCGCAGAAGATGGTTGAGGCGATGCAGGCCTGCGGCTGCAGCCTGAACAACGCCTATATGCAGCATTCGCTGCTGGCGCTGGTGGTGATCCCGGAACTCCGGATTTCCGACCTGGGCCTTGTCGACGTCCGCACTTTCCAGAAAATTCCGGTGATCGAGCCCGTGCAATGATAACAACAAAACACCCCGGCCATCCGCCGGACGAAAGCTTCAACGACGCGACCGAGGCCGTCGACCGGCTGGAGTTGCTGTACCGGCAGGCCACCGGCTTCATCTGCGAGGAGTTCTCCCGGGCGATGGCCGACGGCGCGCCGGACAACCAGCGCATCCGCGCCTTTTACCCGGAGATCCGCTTTTCCACCCTGACCTTCGCCCAGGTGGACAGCCGCCTCAGCTTCGGCCATGTCTCTGCGCCCGGCACCTATGCCACCACGGTGACGCGGCCGGACCTGTTCCGCAATTACCTGATCCAGCAGATCGGCCTCCTGATCCGCAACCACGGCCAGCCGGTGACCATCGGCGTGTCGGCCACCCCGATCCCGGTGCATTTTGCGGTCGCCTCGCGCCCGGATCTCACCGTGCCCCAGGACGGCGCCGCCGGTTTCACCCTGCGCGACGTCTTTGATGTGCCGGACCTGTCGACCACCAACGACGACATCGTCAACGGCACCTACCAGCCGGCCAACGGCATCGGCCCGCTGTCGCTGTTCACCGCCCAGCGCGTCGACTACTCGCTGGCCCGGCTGACCCATTACACCGCCACCAGCACCGAGCATTTCCAGAACCACGTGCTGTTCACCAACTACCAGTTCTACGTGGCCGAATTCGAAGCCTATGCCCGCGCCCAGCTGGCGGACCCCAATTCCGGCTACACCAGCTTTGTCAGCACCGGCGATCACCAGATCACCGATCCATCGGCAAAGATCCCGGACATCGCCAAGCTGCCGCAGATGCCGACCTATCACTTGAAGCGGGACGACGGGAACGGCATCACCCTGGTCAACATCGGCGTCGGCCCCTCCAACGCCAAGACCGCCACCGACCACATTGCGGTGCTGCGCCCGCACGCCTGGCTGATGGTCGGCCATTGCGCGGGCCTGCGGAATACCCAGGCGCTGGGGGACTTCGTGCTGGCGCATGGCTACCTGCGCGAAGACCACGTGCTGGACGACGACCTGCCGATCTGGACCCCGATCCCGGCCCTGGCCGAAATCCAGGTCGCGCTGGAGGAAGCGGTGGCGGAGATCACCGAATACGAAGGCTTTGACCTCAAGCGGATCATGCGCACCGGCACTGTCGCCACCATCGACAACCGCAACTGGGAACTGCGCGACCAGTCCGGCCCGGTGCAGCGCCTGTCCCAATCCCGCGCCATCGCGCTGGACATGGAAAGCGCCACCATCGCCGCCAACGGCTACCGCTTCCGGGTGCCCTACGGCACGCTGCTCTGCGTTTCTGACAAACCGCTGCACGGCGAGCTGAAGCTGCCGGGCATGGCGTCGGACTTTTACCGGACCCAGGTTGCACGCCATCTGCAAATCGGCATAAGAGCAATGGAGCGTTTGCGCGGCATGCCTTTGGAGCGGCTGCACAGCCGGAAATTGCGTTCGTTCGACGAAACCGCCTTCCTTTAAGGCTGATTTTCGCTGTTTTCCGGCAAAAAATGCCTGTTTTCCCTTATACGGAGCACACAAGAAGTTGTGTTACCATACAACATAACGATAATGTCTCGCGATGAGGCCCCACAGTTCGGGCAGCTTTAAGGAGACGAAGAATGTCCAAACCGATGACCAAAACCCAGCTTGTTGCCGCACTGGCCGAGGAAATGGGCAGTGACAAGAAAACTGCAGGTTCTGCGCTGGAAGCGGTCTGCTCGCTGATCACCCGCGAAGTGTCGGGCGGCGGTGCCGTGACTCTGCCGGGCGTCGGCAAAATCTACTGCCGCGAGCGCCCCGAGCGCGAAGTGCGCAACCCGGCAACTGGTGAGAAATTCACCAAGGAAGCCGACAAGGTGGTCAAGATGACCATCGCCAAAGCGCTGAAAGACAGCGTCAACGGCTGATCCCGGACATCATCCGGACGGTTTCAGGGCTGCCCCCGCGGGCGGCCCTTTTCTTTTGCCTGGCGGGCCGTGCCGGCCGACGGTTCGTCCGCCGCCGCAGCGTTGCCGCTTGCCAGAACCGCCCGGCACACGCATCCTTTGGGTGGCGGCCAAGGGAGGGCATCATGGAAAACGTCAATCTGGTGATGATCCTGGCAGCCGCCTTCCTGGGCGCCGCCAGCCCTGGCCCGGCGACGCTGACCATTGCCGGCACCTCGATGCAGCATGGCCGCAAACCCGGTCTGGCGCTGGCCGCGGGGGTCTGCACCGGTTCGCTGATCTGGTCGGTCTCCGCCGCGTTCGGGCTGGGCGCGGTGATGCTGGCCAACGCCTGGATGTTCGAGGCGGTCCGCTATGCCGGCGCTGGATACCTTATGTACCTTGCCATCCGCTCCGCCCGGTCGGCCCTGCGCCCCGGTGCGCCAATGCTGCGCGCCGCCGCCGCGCCAACGCTGCGGAGCGCCTATGGCAAAGGTCTGGCGCTGCATCTGACCAACCCCAAGGCGGTGCTGTTCTTCGGCGCGCTCTACGCCATCGGCCTGCCTCCCGGCACCTCTGTATCGGCGCTGCTGCTGGTGATGGCCGCCATCGCGGTGCAAAGCACCCTGATCTTCCACGGCTACGCGCTGCTGTTCTCCAGCCAGGCGGCCAGCCGCGTCTACATCCGCCTGCGCCGTGGATTTGAGGCCGCCTTTGCCGCTGCCTTCGGCGCCGCCAGCTGGCAGATTCTGGCGGCCCGGCTCAGCTGACACCGGTCCCGCCCGGCTTGATCTCTGCCCGCATATTCCGGAAGGTCCACCGCGGGAGAAAGGAATTCACGATGGATGCGCGCGCTATTGCCATGGGGCTGGCCTTTGCCCTGATGTGGTCCTCCGCCTTCACCTCGGCCAGGATCATCGTCCAGGACGCCTCGCCATTGTTTTCCCTGGCGGTACGGTTCCTGATCTCCGGGCTGATCGGCGTCGCCATCGCCCGTGCCCTGGGGCAGACCTGGCGGCTGACGCCGGGCCAGTGGCGGGCCACGGTGATCTTCGGCATCTGCCAGAACGCGCTGTACCTCGGCCTGAACTTTATCGCCATGCAATGGATCGAGGCCTCTCTGGCCGCCATCATCGCCTCCACCATGCCGCTTCTGGTGGCGCTGGCAGGCTGGGCGCTGTTCGGCGAACGGCTGCGGCCGCTGGGTTATGCCGGCCTCGCCGCAGGCATCCTGGGTGTTGCCCTGATCATGAGCACGCGGCTCAGCGCCGGTGTCGACCTGCTGGGTGTCGGCCTGTGCGTCATCGGCGTGCTGGCACTGACCGCCGCAACCCTCGCCCTGCGCGGTGCCACCTCCGGCGGAAATTTCATGATGGTGGTCGGTCTGCAGATGCTGATCGGCTCGGCCGTCCTGTTCATGGCCGCGCCGCTGACAGAGGAGATTTTTGTCACCCCCACCTGGCGCCTGGCCGCTGCCTTCACCTACACGACCATTGTGCCAGGCCTGACCGCCACCTTCATCTGGGTGCTGCTGCTGAACCGCATCGGCGCGGTGCGCGCGGCCACCTTCCATTTCCTGAATCCGGTGTTCGGCGTTGCCGTTGCCAGCGTCCTGCTGGGCGAAAAACTGGGCCCGCTTGACTTGCTGGGTGTCGCCATCGTCACAGGCGGTATCCTGGCCGTCCAGCTCGCCAGGCAGGCGGACCGGCCCAAGGCGGAGCTCTCCCGCGCGGCAAAGCCGGGCTGACACCCGCCCCCGCTCCTTGGGCGCGGCGCCGCCAAGGCGGCGCGGCCCGTTGCGCCTCTCCGCGCTTACCGCTTAATCTGATCTCAAGATCCCAACCGGAGGACGCGGCATGAGCGCGCAATTGACACAGGTGCTGGAGGCGATCGACGCCGCCAACGCCCAGGACCCCACCCTGGAAGACGGCCAGCCCGCCGCGCTGCTTTATGGCCAGCGGATGAGCCAGGAGCAGCAACGCCTGTTCCCGGACGCCACCGAGGTGCTGCAGATCGCCGCCCGCGGCCAGCATGTGGAACGCTGGAAGCTGGCCCGCGAGGCCTTCCCCGAAGGCCGGGCCGGCTACCTCGCCTGGCGCAAGGCCGAGGCTGTTCATCACGCCGATGTGGTCACCTCGCTGATGCAGAACGCAGGCTATGGCGCCGAAGACACGGAGGCCGCAGCCAAGATGCTGCGCAAGGAGGGGATCAAGCGCGACGCCCAGGTGCAGGCGCTGGAGGACATCATCTGCTTTGTCTTCCTCAAGTGGTATTTTGCCCCCTTCGCTGCCAAGCACCCCGCCGACAAGGTGCAGCGCATCGTGGAAAAGACCGCGCGCAAGATGTCGGCAGACGCCCGCGCCCGGGTGCTGCGGGAGTTCGACCTGCCTGGAGACCTCGCTAGTGCCTTCGCTGCCTGACCGAGCATCTGTCCCCGGGCCCGGCCTCCGCAGCACACGGCTTTGCGAGCCGCCTGTAACAGGGCTTTGCATTTGCGCATCCAGACCCCATGTTCTGCACCAAACGCGAACAGGCGGGAGGACACCATGACCAAATACTTCAAGAACCCGGACGCCATTGCCGCCCTCTCCGAGGAAGAGTTCTACGTGACCCAGAACGCGGGCACCGAACGCCCCGGCACCGGCAAGCTGCTCCATAACAAGGAGCCGGGCATCTATGTGGACATCGTCTCGGGCGAGCCGCTGTTTGCCTCCTCCGACAAGTATGAATCGGGCTGCGGCTGGCCCAGCTTCACCAAGCCCATCGAATCCGCCCACATCCAGGAACTGGAAGACCGCAGCCTCGGCATGATCCGCACCGAGGTCCGCTCCACCCATGGCGACAGCCACCTGGGCCATGTCTTCCCGGACGGCCCCATGGACCGCGGCGGCCTGCGCTATTGCATCAACTCCGCCTCCCTGCGGTTTGTCCATCTGGACGACATGGAGGCAGAGGGCTATGGCGCCTATATCAACCAAGTGGAGGTCGTGAAATGAGCACCACCGAACGCGCCGTCCTGGCAGGCGGCTGTTTCTGGGGCATGCAGGAACTGATCCGCAAGCGCCCGGGCGTCATCAGCACCCGCGTCGGCTATACCGGCGGCGATGTCCCCAATGCCACCTACAGGAACCACGGCACCCATGCCGAAGGGATCGAGATCGTCTTCGACCCTGCCGTTACCTCTTACCGGGAGCTGCTGGAGTTCTTCTTCCAGATCCACGATCCGACCACCCTGAACCGCCAGGGCAATGACATCGGCATGAGCTACCGCTCCGCGATCTACTACCTGGACGACACCCAGAAAGCGGTCGCCGAGGACACCATCGCCGACGTCGACGCCTCCGGCATCTGGCCCGGCAAAGTGGTGACTGAGGTCGAACCCGCAGGTGATTTCTGGGAAGCGGAACCGGAGCATCAGGATTACCTGCAGCGGCTGCCCACTGGCTACACCTGCCATTTCCCGCGCCCCGACTGGGTGCTGCCCAAACGCGGCGCTGCTGCGGAATAGGCTCTAACAGGCCGCTTTCAGCCCCGCCGCACTCCGGCGGGGCTTTTCACATGCCAGATCCGCAGCAAGCTCCCCTGCTTCTTCTGGCCCAAAATATCCCCGCCGGAGGCAGCGGGTTTTCGGAAAACCCGCTTTAGCGCTCAAGACGCCTAGGCGTGCGCCACCCTCGGCCGGCCGCTGGCCTCCACCGTCAGCGTGCCTTCGACGAACACTTGCCGCGATTCCACCTGCGCCAAGCGGATATCCCGCTCCACATGCACGTGGATATCCTCGGCACCGGCCTCCTCCGCTGCGCCGCGCGCCTCCTCTGCCAAGGCCGCCTCCAGCGCTGCCAGTGCTTCGTCTGAGGCCGGGAAATCCACCGGGCCGCTCTCCAGATGCACCCGGTACTTGCCCTCCGCCGGGGACGTCACGGTGCCGCTGCGCCGCATGGTGACCCGGCCCACCACCGCGCCGATGGCGTTCGCCACCCCGGCATGTTCCGGCAGGATCATGTTGCAATGCAGCCGCTCCCCCACCGCCGGATAATAGCTGGGGGCAGAGGCGCCCAGCCCCACCACATCCACATTCAGCGACGCATCCAGCGCCAGCAGGCCACGGTGCCGGGCCAGGCCCCTTTGCAGCAGCACATGCCGGGCCAAATCCTTCTCCGGCAGGCCAAAACTCTCGGCTTCTTCGGCAAAAGCAGACTCTAACAAGGTCAAAGCGGTTTGCTCCGTCAGCTGATCAATGATCATCTGCGCCAGGGTTTCGGCGTCTTTTGCCACCATGTCGCCACTGCCTATCCGCCGGCGGACAAACAGCGTCAGCGCCTTCTCCGCCGCCTCGCGGTCCCAGGCCTCCACCCGGCCCAGCACATGGCTGGCATCCGAAGGCGTCACACCGGAGACTTGCACCAGCCCGCGGTCCACCAGCCGGCCCAGCGAGCCATGCTCCATCCGGGTGCGCAGGATCTGGCCCAGCGGATGCACCTGCATCCCGATCCGCGCCAGCAGCCCGGCCTCCCGCTCGCTCAGGCCCGCCACCGGCACCCCAGGGACCGCCCGGACGAAGCGCCCGTCAAACTCGCCCGCGGTGGAATTACGCAGCTGCTCATCCAGGGCCGCATGCACGACATCGGGCGCATCGGTCGCAATCAGCGACACCGGCACCACCCGGCGCGGTCCCAATGTCAGCCCGCCAGACAGCCCGCTGGTGTTCAGATGCACCTGGCTGTCGCCACCCAGGCCGGTGGTGCGCATCGCTACCGCCTCCACCATGGTGCGGAACTCACCCACCCGCGCTCCTGCCGGATCAATCGCCGGCTTGCCGTCCCTGATCAGCGCCACATCCGTTGTGGTGCCGCCGATGTCGCTCACCAGCGCATGATCCGCCCCGGTCATCCAGCGCGCCCCGACAATCGAGGCCGCCGGCCCGGACAGAATGGTCTCGATCGGCCGCTCCCGCGCCTGCTCGCCGCTCATCAGCGCGCCGTCGCCGCGCACCACCATCATCGGCGCCCCGATGCCCAGATCGCGCAGCGTGTCCTGCGCCCGCCCGATCAGCCGGTCGATCATGCCGATCAGCCGCGCGTTCAGCACCGCCGTCACCGCCCGTTTCGGCCCGTTCAGCTTGGCCGACAGATGGTGCGAGCAGGTGACTGGCGCGCTGGTTATCTCATGGATGATCCGCGCAGCCTCAATCTCATGCGCCGGATTGCGAGTGGCAAAGACCCCGGCCACGGCAAAGCCGGTCACCCCCTGGCCCTCGGTCCGCAGGAACATCTCCAGCGCCCCGACATCCAGCGGCGCCGCCTCGCTGCCCGCGTGGGTGTGGCCGCCGCCGATCACCAGCGCCGGATCGCCCTTCAGCGCGTCCCGCAGCCCGTGCCGGTCCAGGTCAGCCTCGGCAAACCCGACATAGACCAGCGCCACCCGTCCGCCCTGCCCCTCGACTAGCGCATTGGTGGCCAGCGTGGTGGACAGGGCCGCCAGCGACACCTCCTGCGGCTGCACCCCGGACTGCTCCAGCACCGCCCGGATCGCGCCGCCGACCCCGATCGCCAGATCCTGACGCGTGGTCAGCGACTTGGCAGAGGCGATCACCTCCTTCTCGTCGCGGATCAGCACCGCATCGGTATAGGTTCCGCCCGTGTCCACTCCCAGCAGCAACGCCATGCCCAGCCCTCTCAAACTCTGTTCGCCGGACTGGGTGTAACGCCTATTTGCGGCCCGTCCATCCTGTTTGCGTCACGAAAGCCGTTGAACCGCCCACCGCGCCGCATCCGCCACCGCCGGATCCGGATCCTCCGCCAGCCCCTGCGCCACCGCGCGCAGCTCCGCCAGGCCGGAATTGCCGATAGCATAGAGCACATTGCGCACAAACCGGTCGCGCCCGATCCGCTTGATGGGCGAGCCGGAGAACATCTCCCGGAACGCCGCATCCTCCAAGGCGGCAAGCTCCGCCAGCTTCGGCGCCTTCAGATCCTCGCGCGCGGCATAGCGCATGTCGCTGGCGGCCACCGCAAATTTGTTCCAGGGACAGGCCGCAAGACAGTCGTCGCAGCCATAGATCCGGTTGCCCATCTTCTCCCGCAGTTCCTCCGCCACCGGACCTTTATGCTCGATGGTGAGGTAGGAGATGCAGCGCCGCGCATCGACCTTGTACGGGGCTGGGAAGGCATCGGTCGGGCAGCTGTCCAGACAGGCCCGGCACGACCCGCAGCGGTCCCGCTCCGGCGCATCCGCAGGCAGCTCCAGCGTGGTGAAAACAGAGCCTAAAAAGGCCCAATTCCCCCAGTCCCGGCTCACCAGATTGCTGTGCTTGCCCTGCCAGCCCAGCCCTGCCGCCTGGCCCAGCGCCTTTTCCGGCACCGGTGCGGTGTCGACAAAAACCTTCACCTCGCAATCCTCCCCGGCTTCCGCAATCAGCCAGCGCGCCAGCCGTTTCAGCCGCTTCTTGACCAGGTCGTGGTAATCTTTGTTGCGGGCATAGACCGAAACCGCGCCGCGATCCGCCTGCCCGACCACCGCCATCGGATCCTCTTCGGGCGTATAGCTTTCCGCCAGCATGATCACCGACCGCGCCTCCGGCCACAACAGGCTCGGGTCACCCCGCCAATGGGTCCGCTCCGCCATCCAGCCCATCTGCCCGTGATAGCCCGCATCCAGAAAGACCTGCAGCCGTCCAGGCACCTCCGGCACATCCCACGGGCGGCAGACCCGGCAGGAGACAAACCCCTCCGCCAGCGCCTGGGCAACCAGCTTTTCCTTGATGCCGGATCGGTCTTTCATCTTTCGCCAAAAACTCCGGGGGAGCGGCCCGCAGGGCCGCGGGGGCAGCGCCCCTGCCCCCGTTGGTATCAGAAATCCAGGTCAGTGTAATGCGGCGGCGGCCGGAAGCCCGGCACCTGATCCGCCAGGATCGACCGGAACGCTGGCCGCGACTTGATCTTGGCATACCAGTCCTTGACCACCGCAGACCGGTTCCAATCCACATCCGAGATATAATCCAAGGACGACAGATGCGCGGCAGCGGCAAAATCCGCCAGCGTCATCATGTCGCCCGCCAGCCAGCGCCGGTGGTCCAGCAGCCAGGCCATGTAGTCCAGGTGGTATTTGATCGCCTTGGCCCCCGCCTTCACGTTGCGGCTGTCGGGATAGCCCTCGCCGGTGATCTTCTTGTTCACCCGCTCATACAGCAGCTTGGAAGTCACCTCTTGGTGGAACTTGTCGTCAAACCAGCTCACCAGCCGGCGCACCTCATACCGGCCCGCGGCATCCTTGGGGATCAGCGCAGGCTCCGGCCTGGTGTCCTCCAGATACTCGCAGATCGCCGCGCTTTCGGCCATCATCTGGCCGTCCAGCCGGACCACCGGCACCTTGGCGGCCGGGTTGCGGCGCAGGAAATCGGGATCCTGCTCCCAATAGCGCTCCTCGACCAGCTCGACCTCGATCTTCTTCTCCGCCAGCGACAGCCGCACCTTGCGGCAAAAGGGGGACAGGGGAACGTGGTACAGGCGCGCCATGGCTACAGGGGATCTCCAGAAACGTTACTACGGATACCCAGCAATGCCTTGGCCGGGAGAAAGATTCAATCCTCGAAACAATCCGCCCGCCCGTCTGCGCGAATGGTAGCCGCCCCATCCTGAATCTGCCGCGCCCGGCGCTGCACAAAGTTTGAAGGCTTGCGGGCCGAACGCTCCTTGGGATTGGGCAGCACGGCGGCAATCAGCGCCGCCTGCCGCGCGCTCAGCTGGTCCGGGCCGACTCCGAAATACTTCCGCGCCGCGGCTTCGGCGCCAAACACGCCCTCGTCCATCTCGGCCACGTTCAGATAAACTTCCAGAATACGCCGCTTGCTCCAGACGATCTCCACCACCGGGGTCAGCAACGTCTCCAGCACCTTGCGCGGCCAGCTGCGGCCCTGCCACAGGAACACGTTCTTCACCACCTGCTGCGAGATGGTCGAGCCGCCGCGGCTGCCGCCAGCCTCGATCGCCGCCTGGATGGCGCGGGCGTCAAATCCCCAATGGCGGCAGAACTGCGCATCCTCCGCCGCCACGACGGAGCGCGCCAGCACCGGAGCCATCTCCTCCAGCGGCACCCACATCCGGTCCACCTCGCCCAAGCGGCGCTGCTCGGCCCAGATGGTATGGGTGACCGGCGGGTTCACCACTGAAAACAGCAGGATGAGGACAAGAAAAACCGCCGCCACCGCCAGCACCGCGCGCAAGATCCAGCGCCGAAACGCACGCAACGGCTGAATCTGCCGCTTTGCCGTCTTCTTGCTGCTCTTGGTTGTCTTCTTTTTTGCAACTGCCTTGGCCATGACTCTCTATAGGACGGCTGGGGGGCATTCACAAAGGGTCAGTTGCCTTGCTGCCGCAATCTGCCGGTCCGGAGTTTTCGGGGGCGCGGGGAGGGGCGCTGCCCCTCTTGAGCCTGCGGCTCAATTCACCCCGGGATATTTCCGGCCAGAAGAAGAGTGGTTTCCGGCAGGACGCGGCCCGCAGGCACAGAAAACCCCGCAAGCCTGCGCCTGCGGGGTTCGGTTTTTGTCTCTAGCCAGGCTTACTCCGCGGGAACGGCAGCCTTCTCCTGCATCACCGGATGCGCCAGCTTGTCGAGCATCTCCTTCGGGCAGACTTGCAGGAAGTTGCCCTTCTCGATGTCCCAATGCTGCAGGATCTCCGCGGCCTTGCGGCTGCCGGTTTCCTGCTGATGGCGTTCGATCAGGCTTTTCAGCTCCGCCTCCCAATGCGCCACGGTGACCGGACAGGTGACCAGCGATTCCTTATTCATCAGGGTCGCGGCCTTACCCTCCGGGTCATAGAGATAGGCCATGCCGCCGGTCATCCCCGCACCGAAGTTGGCGCCGATCGAGCCAAGGATCACCGCAACGCCGCCGGTCATGTATTCGCAGCCGTTGGAGCCGCAGCCCTCGATCACCACCTTGGCGCCGGAATTGCGCACCGCAAAGCGTTCGCCCGCACGGCCCGCCGCAAACAGGTAGCCATCGGTCGCGCCATACAGCACGGTGTTGCCGATGATGGTGTTTTCCGAGGCCACCAGCGGGCTTACCTGCGGCGGGCGCACCACGATGGTGCCGCCCGACAGGCCCTTGCCGACATAGTCATTGGCATCGCCCGACACTTCCAGCTTCAGCCCCGGCGCCGCAAAGGCGCCCAGCGCCTGACCGGCAGAACCCTGCAGTTTCACCGTCAGGTGGTCCGGCTGGAACGAATTCCGCATGCCGAAGTTGCGCACGATGTGGCTGGAGGTGCGGGTGCCCACGGAGCGGTGGGTGTTCTGGATCGCATAGGACAGCTGCATCTTCTCGCCATCCTGCAGGAAGCGGGCGGCGTCGCGCACGATTTCCGCATCCAGCGTGTCCGGCACTTCGTTGCGGCCCTTGTCGCGGTTGTAGACGATGTTGGCGGAGCCATCGACGGTGATCAGCAGCGGGTTCAGGTCCAGGTCGTCCAGATGGGCAGAGCCGCGCGAGACCTGCGCCAGCAGGTCGGCCCGGCCGATCACGTCGTCCAGGCTGCGGGCGCCGATGGAAGCGAGGATCTCGCGCACTTCCTGGGCGTAGAAGGTGATCAGGTTCACCACCTTGTCCGCGTTGCCGGTGAACTTGGCGCGCAGGGATTCGTCCTGGGTGCAGACGCCGACCGGGCAGGTGTTGGACTGGCACTGGCGCACCATGATGCAGCCCATCGCGATCAGCGCCGCGGTGCCGATGCCGTATTCCTCGGCGCCCAGCATCGCCGCCATGACAATGTCACGCCCGGTGCGCAGCCCGCCGTCGGTGCGCAGCGTCACCCGCTCGCGCAGGTTGTTCATCGCCAGCACCTGATGCGCTTCGGTCAGGCCCATCTCCCACGGCAGGCCCGCATATTTGATCGAAGTCGCAGGCGACGCCCCGGTGCCGCCGTTGTGGCCCGAGATCAGGATGATGTCGGCCTTTGCTTTGGCAACGCCCGCGGCGATGGTACCAACGCCGGAGGACGCCACCAGCTTCACCGTCACCTTGCAGCGCGGGTTGATCTGCTTGAGGTCATAGATCAGCTGCGCCAGGTCCTCGATCGAGTAGATATCATGGTGCGGCGGCGGCGAAATCAGGGTCACGCCCTTGGTGGAGTGGCGCAGGCGGGCAATCAGGTCGGTGACCTTCATCCCCGGCAGTTGGCCGCCTTCGCCGGGCTTGGCGCCCTGGGCCACCTTGATCTCCAGCTCTTCGCACTGGTTCAGATACTCGGCGGTCACGCCAAAGCGGCCCGACGCCACCTGCTTGATCTTCGCAGACGGGTTATCACCGTTCGGCTCCGGCACGAAGTGCGCCGGATCCTCGCCGCCCTCGCCGGAGTCGGACTTGGCGCCGATCCGGTTCATCGCAACGTTCAGGGTCTTGTGCGCCTCGGGCGACAGCGCGCCCAGGCTCATGCCCGGCGTCACAAAGCGCTTGCGGATCGCGGTGATGCTCTCCACTTCCTCCAGCGGGACCGGCTTGCCCAGCGGCTTGATCTGCAACAGGTCGCGCAGATGGATCGGCGGGTTCGACTGCATCTTCGCCGAATACTGTTTCCACAGCTCGTAAGAGGCGCGGTTGCAGGCCATCTGCATCATATGCATGGAGGTCGCTTCCCAGGCGTGCGTCTCACCCGATTTGCGTGCTTTATAAAAACCGCCGATGGGCAGAATGCCTTCCGTAGCCTTCCAGGCCTTGGCGTGGATTTCTTCTGCCTTGGTCTGGATACCGGTCACACCGATGCCGGAAATCCGGCTGGTCATGCCCGGGAAGTACTCGGCACACATGGCGCGGCTGAGGCCCACCGCCTCAAAGTTCAGGCCGCCGCGGTAGGAGGACACCACCGAAATCCCCATCTTCGCCATAATCTTCAACAGGCCTTGGTCGATGGCCTCACGGTAACGCGCGACGTTTTCGGTCAGGCTGCCGTCCAGCAGCCCGCGCTCAATGCGGTCGGCCAGCGAATCCTCGGCCAGATAGGCGTTCACCACGGTGGCGCCGCAGCCGATCAGCACCGCGAAATAATGCGGGTCGATACATTCGGCGGACCGCACGTTCAGCGAGCAGAAGGTGCGCAGGCCCTTGCGGGTCAGATGCGAATGCACGGCAGACGTTGCCAGGATCATCGGCATCGCGACCTTTTCAGGCCCGGAATGCTGGTCGGTCAGCACGATATGGCCAGCGCCGGAGCGCACGGCCTCCTCGGCCTCGGCCCGGATCCGCGCCAGCGCCGCGTTCAGCGCGCCCTTGCCGGGGGCAAAGGTGCAGTCGATCTCGGCCAGCGGCGCGTTGAACTGCTTTACCAGCTCATCCCACTGGGCATTGCCGACAAAGGGGCTTTCCAGCACGATGATCTCGGTCTGGGAGCTGTCCTCGTCCAGCACGTTCTTCAGGTTGCCGAACCGGGTCTTCAGCGACATCACCCGGTACTCGCGCAGGCTGTCGATCGGCGGGTTGGTCACCTGGCTGAAGTTCTGGCGGAAGAAGTGGCTCAGCGGGCGGTACATCTTGGACAGCACGGCAGAGGGCGTGTCATCGCCCATCGAGGCCAGCGTTTCCTTACCGTCCTCGGCCATCGGTGCCAGGATCTGCTCCAGCTCCTCAATCGAATAACCGGCCGCAACCTGGCGGCGGCGCAGCTCCTCGCCGCTGAACAGCGGCTGCTCGGTGACGCTGGCCAGGGTTGTATCCAGATCGTTGATCCGCTTGACCCAGTCGCCGAACGGCAGTGCGCGGGACAGCTTGTCCTTGATCTCGGTGTCGCGGAACAGCTTGCCCTTTTCCATGTCGACGGCCAGCATCTGGCCCGGGCCCAGCGCGCCCTTTTCAACCACACTGGCCTCTTCGATTGGCACCATGCCCGCCTCGGAACCCGCGATCACCAGCCCGTCGCCGGTCACCACATAGCGCATCGGGCGCAGCCCGTTGCGGTCCAGGCCCGCGCAGACCCAGCGGCCGTCGGTCATCGCCAGCGCCGCGGGGCCGTCCCAGGGCTCCATCACGGAGTTGCAGTAGGAATACATGTCGCGCCAGGCCTGCGGCAGTTCGACCGCCTGCTTGGACCAGCTTTCCGGCACCAGCATGGTCTTGGCCATCGGCGCCGAGCGGCCCGCGCGCACCAGAACCTCGAACACGCCATCCAGCGCGGCGGAGTCGGAGGCGCCGCCCGGCACGATCGGCTTGATGTCCTCGGCATAGTCGCCAAAGGTCGAAGACGCCATGCGGATCTCATGGCTCTTCATCCAGTTCAGGTTGCCCTTCAGCGTGTTGATCTCGCCGTTATGGGCCAGCATGCGGAACGGCTGCGCCAGCCACCACTGCGGGAAGGTGTTGGTGGAATAGCGCTGGTGATAGATCGCGAAGGCGCTCTCGAACCGCTCGTCCATCAGGTCCGGATAGAACACCGCCACCTGCTCCGCCAGCATCATGCCCTTGTAGATGATCGAGCGGCAGGACAGCGACGCGATATAAAGGCCCGAGATGCCGGCCGCCGACGACACCTTCTCGATCCGGCGGCGGATCACATAAAGCTCGCGCTCAAAGGTTTCCTCGTCCACGCCCTTGGCGTTGGAGATCAGGATCTGCTCGATCTCCGGACGGGTGGCATTGGCCTTTTCGCCCAGGCAAGTGATATCCACCGGCACGTGGCGCCAGCCATAGATGGAATAGCCCATGCGCAGAACTTCGGTTTCCACGATGGTCCGGCAGCGCTCCTGAGCGCCAAAATCCGTGCGCGGCAGGAACACCTGGCCGACCGCCATCAGCTCATTCTGGCGGGGCTCGTGGCCGGTGCGGCGGATCTGGTCATAGAAGAAGGGCACCGGGATCTGCACATGGATGCCCGCGCCGTCGCCGGTCTTGCCGTCGGCGTCCACTGCGCCGCGATGCCAGATCGCTTTCAGCGCGTTGATGCCGGCCTCAACCACCTTGCGGCTTTTCTTGCCGTGGACCGAAACCACCAGCCCCACACCGCAGGATGAATGTTCTTCTTCCTCGGAATAGAGACCGTTCTCGGCCATCCACTTGCGCTTGGCTTCCTCGGCCTTGACCCACGCGGCATCAAATTTGGTCATGACGTTCTCCGATTAACTGATGGCGCAGCATGCCGCTGCGGCCGGTTGAGTCTGCGGATCCAGGGCGCGTTCGCCCCAGGCGCGGGGCACCGCGCGGATCCGTTGCATAAGGGTCTTCACCCGGTCCTGATCGTCCTGCCAGACGGCGCCGATCACCGGGTAAAGGATGCCCGCGTCGCGCAGCGGGTCGATAACATCGTGGCTGTCGCGGTCCGCCAGGTAGTGATGGATGCCGGGCCCCTGCGGGAAGGCCTGCCAATGCTGCGCGTCCTCAGCATTATGGCGGCCATGCAGCAGGGTGTACTGCACCTGGCCGCCCATCGCCTGATCCAGCGCCGGGCGGCTGAACTCCGTGATCCGGCTGCGCGCCTCGATCCAGCGGCGGTCCGACGGAAAGGTTGCGGGCCGCGGGCAGTATTGCGGCGCCAGCGCCAGGGCGCGGCCTGCGCCCAGCTCCGCGGCAAAGGACAGCGCCCCGTATCCGCCCATCGACACCCCAACCGTCATCAGGCGGCGCAGACCGTGGCGCCGGACATAGCCAGACACAGCCCGCAGGATCGCCGCCGCAACCCCCTCGCCCTGGAACCAGGCCTGGCGGCGGTCAGTGACAAAGATGCAGTGCCGCGCACCGCCGTCCGAGGCGCTGGCGGCAAACTCCAGCAACCCGCGTTTGGCGGCATTGGCGTGATAGCTGGTGAACACGATCATGCCGCCCTCGCCGCGCCCTTCCAGCGCACGGATCTCCACCGCCGCATCCGCGTGGAGGCGGCGGGATCTCAGGCGGAACATCGCCTGACGGAGGGATTTGCGGATCATCAGCGGCATGGCAGTCAGCAGGGGGCCGGGCGGGCCTCAGGCCTCTCCTTCAGCGGTTTCGGCAAACATGGCGCGGCATTCCTCGCCGGTCATCCGCCGGTGGGCGCCGGCAAAGGCATAGCCTGCGGGCTTGTCGTCAATGAAGAATTCCAGCTTCAGCTCGGTGCCGCCCGCGTTCTCAAACAGGCCCGCCGACATTTGCGTCTGGCCGTGCATCTTGCCTGGCGCGGTCATCCGGTACCACAGCACCGATCCGCACTCGCCGCAAAACGCGCGTTCCGCCCACTGCGAGGACTGATAGGTCCGCACCGGGCCCAGCGCGGCATAGCCGGTGTCGGCCTGAAAGCTCAGGAACGGGCCGCTGGCCCAGCGCTGGCACAGGCGGCAATGGCAGGCGGTCACGGAGGCCTGAACCGGCGTCGCCGTGACGCTCACTGCGCCGCACATGCACTGTCCCTGCAATTCGCTCATGTCCATTGTCCTTTGCTGGCTGGGTCAGCAAGGCTGACCTTGGCGCTGCTGTTTAGCTGCCCGCCGGTGCACAGGGGGTGCACAGGCGGTGTACGGGGGGTGCCGGGTTATTCCGCGGCCACCGCGGCCTTGCTGTTGAACTTCCCGATGATCGCTTCGGCACAGTCGCGGCCGTCCTTGATCGCCCAGACCACCAGCGACGCACCGCGCACGATATCACCCACCGCATAGACGCCGTCCAACTCGGTGGCGCCGGTCTGGAACGCCGCCTTGATGGTGCCCCAGCGGGTCACCGGCAGTTCCGGCTGGTTCCACAGGGCAGGCAGCTCTTCCGGCTCAAAGCCCAGAGCCTTGATCACCAGATCGGCCTCTTCAACATAGTCCGCGCCGTCGATCACTTCCGGCGCCTGGCGGCCCGAAGCATCCGGCTGGCCCAGGCGCATCTTCTGCACCATCACGCCGGCAACCTTGCCGCCGTCATCGGTGAAGCCCTTGGGCGCCGACAGCCATTCAAAGACCACGCCTTCTTCCTCTGCGTTCTGGGTCTCGCGCTGCGAGCCCGGCATATTGGCGCGGTCGCGGCGGTAGAGACATTTGACGCTGGTCGCACCCTGGCGGATCGAGGTCCGCACGCAGTCCATCGCGGTATCGCCGCCGCCGATCACGACAACCTTCTTGCCTTGTGCGTTCAGGCTGCCGTTGTCGAACTCCTCAACATCGTCGCCAAAGCTTTTCTTGTTCGACGCACACAGGAAGTCGATCGCCTTGACGATCCCTTCCGAGCCGCTGCCCGGCATCGCCAGATCGCGCGATTTATAGACGCCGGTGGCAATAATTACTGCATCATGCTGGCTGCGGATTTCGTCAAACGAGATGTCCTCGCCCACGTTGCAGTTCAGCTTGAAGGTCACGCCGCCATCGGCCAGCAGCTTGTTGCGGCGCTCGACCACGTCCTTTTCCAGCTTGAAGCTGGGGATGCCGTACATCAGCAGCCCGCCGGCCCGGTCATAGCGGTCATAGACAGTGACCTGGATACCAGCCTGGCGCAGCATATCCGCCGCCGCCAGGCCGCCGGGGCCGGCGCCGATGATGCCAACGCTCTCGCTGCGCTCGGCCAGCGGCGCGGCGGGTTTGACCCAGCCGTTTTCCCAGGCGGTGTCGGTGATGTATTTCTCGACCGAGCCGATGGTCACGGTGCCGTGGCCCGACTGCTCGATCACGCAGTTGCCTTCGCACAGGCGGTCCTGCGGGCAGATGCGGCCGCAGATTTCCGGGAAGGTGTTGGTGGACTGGCTGACCTCATAGGCCTCTTCCAGACGGCCGGTTGCGGTCAGGCGCAGCCAGTCGGGAATGTTGTTGTGCAGCGGGCAGTGGCTCTGGCAGTACGGCACGCCGCACTGGCTGCAACGGCTGGCCTGTTCTTCGGCCTTGGCAGCAGCGTACTCCGCGTAAATCTCATTGAAGTCTTCCTTGCGTACACTCGCGTCACGCTTTTGAGGCATGTCGCGTTCGATCTGCACAAATTTCAGCATCGGTTGCTTGGCCACGGGCTGGACTCCATCGTTTGTCTGGCTGCGGAAGCACCTTTTCAGGTACTGGCACGCTTTATGTCAACTGTGCTGACCTATTTTGCCAGCGCTTTACTTCTGATACCGTGTTCAACGGAAATGTACAGAAATTTTAGGTCCGCAACGGACCTTAATATGCGCTTCCCAATCCGGAGGCGGGATTTATACAGAGTCACGACTGATTTCGGCCCGTTCGCGGCCAGCAAAGGATGATTTCAGGATGCCGCTTTTCCAATTGATCCTGGTTGCACTGATCCAGGGCATTACCGAATTCCTGCCCATTTCCTCCTCTGGCCACCTGATTCTGCTGCCCGGGCTGACCGGGCTGGACGACCAGGGCCAGGTGATCGACGTCGCGGTTCATATCGGCACCCTGGCCGCCGTGATGATCTATTTCTGGAGCGACGTGCGCGAGGGCCTTGCGGGCTTGCCCCGCGCCCTGACCGGCCGCACGGACACGCCGGGATCACGCCTCGCCATGGGCCTGATCATCGCCACCATCCCGACGGTTCTGTTCGGTGCGGTGCTGCATTTCACCGGCCTCAGCGATGCGCTGCGGTCGATCACGGTGATCGGCTGGACCATGCTGGGCTTCGGGCTGGTCCTGTACTGGGCCGACCAGAAGGGCGCCGAGGTGAAACAGGCCGGCGACTGGGGCCTGCGTGATGCCCTGGTCATGGGGCTATGGCAGATGCTGGCGCTGATCCCCGGCACCTCGCGCTCCGGCATCACCATCACCGGCGCGCGCCAGCTGGGCTATACCCGCGAAGACGGCGCCCGCATCGCCATGCTGATGTCGATCCCCACGATCATCGCCTCCGGGGTGCTCCTGGGAACCGAGGTGGCGCTGGAGGCCGATACCGCCCTGATGCGCGACGCAGCGATTGCAGCCGCCCTTGCCCTGCTGTCGGCACTGGCCGCGCTCAGCCTGATGATGCGGCTGCTGCGTTCTGTCAGTTTCACGCCTTATGTCATCTATCGGGTGATCCTGGGGAGCATCCTGCTCGCCATCGCCTACAGCAGCTGAGCCGGAAACGAAAAAGCGCGGGAAAATCCCCGCGCTTTCAAGTTCTTGTGGCGATTGGCCGCTCAGGCGCCGTTGCGCAGGTTGCGGGCCGAGTTGGTCATCTCGTTATACTGGCCGGAGGGGCGGAATTTCCACAGGTAGTCCGGCAGAACCGCTTCAAGGCTGACCGGGCTGATGCCCAGATCGCTGAAGCCCTTGGCGCCCTCGGACACAACGTTGTCCGATTTCAAGCTCCGCAGCTGGTCGCGGGTCAGCACCTTGTTTGAAATCAGCTGGAAGCTTGCGGCCTGCAGCATGTCGAAACCAAAGGCCACCAGCCAGGCAGCAAACCGCGGCAGCGACAGGATCAGGCGGCGGCGGTGGATCACCGCCAGCATCTGCTCCATCAACTCGCGGAAGCTTTTCACCTCGGGGCCGCCCAGCTCATAAATGCCGCCCTCTGCCGCGCCCGTGGCCCCCACAACCGCGGCCTTGGCCACATCATCGACGTAGACCGGCTGAAACCGGGTGTCCCCGCTGGCAATCGGCAGAAGCGGCGACAGGCGGGTCATGCCGGCAAAGCGGTTAAAGAACTCGTCCTCAGCCCCGAAGATCACCGAGGGACGCAGGATAACAGCACCCGGGAAATGCTCCAGCACGGCCGCTTCGCCTGCAGCCTTGGTGCGGGAGTATGCGCTGTTCGCGTCCGCATCGGCACCGATTGCCGAAATTTGCACCAGGCTGGCAACGCCCTCCTGCGCCGCGATGCGGGCAATGCGGCCCGCGCCTTCGGCATGAACGGCGCCAAATGTGTTCTTGCCCAGTTCGTTCAGCACACCCACGCAATTCACCACTGCATCGGCACCCCGCATTACCGCGGCCACGGACATGTCGTCGCGGACATTGCAGAACACCGGCTCCACCTGGCCCGGAACACCGTAGGGCTTCACATGCATGGCTTCATTGGGACGGCGCACTGCCACACGAACACGCCAGCCTTCCTTGGCCATGCGCCGCGCAATATAGCGGCCCACGAAACCGGATCCGCCATAGATCGTGACCAGTTTGGACATCTTTTGGCTCCTGAACTTAGCTGCCCCTATGCCTTAGCGCCGCTACGGGCGTCAAACAAGGCGCAAAACGTGGGATTGCAGCCACAATGGGCGCTGAATCCGCAAGCAGCGTTAACAACTTCCGTGAAATTGGCCAGTTTGGTTAACCCGGCCTTCAGCCTCGCCCTGTTAAGGGAAATTGATGTACCCGAAACACGCGTTTCGGCGGTTGTTGAGGAGGTCGGTTCCAATGGTCAGCGCACAGGATAAGTCCCTGGTCCGCAAAAGCTTCGAGAGCGAGCGGATGGATCTTGATGCTTTCGCCGCCGCCTTTTACGCCAAGTTCTTTGCCGCCTGCCCCGAGGTCCGCCCCCTGTTTTCCCGCGACATGACCCGGCAGGAGGAAAAGCTGCTGGCCATCCTGACCCATGTGGCCGAGGCGCTGGACGATTCCGCACGGCTGGATGATATCCTCTGGCAGCAGGGGGAGAAGCACCGCAAGCGGGAGGTGCGGGATGCGCATTTCAGGGGCTTCATCACCAGTTTCAACGGCGCCCTGTCGGAAACGCTTGGCCCAGACTGGAGCAGCGAAGCGGAGCTGGCCTGGACCAGGTTTCTGACATTTGTAGCCGGGAAAATGAATTTTTCGGTGCAGCGCTAGGCGGCTGCAATCAGGCCCCCCGCGGATAACCGGCCACCCCGCCGTTTTCCATTTGACGCCCCTTGCGAACCAGCTTATACGCCGGTTTCACGACACCTGCCCAGGTGGCGGAATTGGTAGACGCGCTAGCTTCAGGTGCTAGTGTCCGTATGGACGTGGAGGTTCGAGTCCTCTCCTGGGCACCATTTCCCTGCATTATAAACACAGTCTACAGAACGGCACTGCGGCCTTTCCGGCCCTGTAATGCTGTGCGCGACGCTCTATGGCCTGCGCCAGAAAACGGCAGAACGGCAGGGAAGCCCCCCGCCGTCCGCAGTTCTTTCCTGAAGTATCAGTTCGGCTCTTTCACCGCGTCCTGCTGCTCCGGTTCCACGTCCCCTTCAGCGTCCGGGACGGGTTCCGCGAAGTCTGCTTCTTCCGCATCATCCGCCGTGTCAGCCTGCTTGCTGCCCAGCACGCCAGTGATCAGCGGAAGCATGTAGGCCGCTGCGTGGCTTGCCACTTCTGGCGTTTCCGGACGCTTCCAGGACAGGGTGTCGAAGCTGGTGCAATGCTCGCAAACCGGCTCCCATTCGGCATGGATGTGGTTACAGTTGCTGCAAACCCATTGCGGCCCCCGCGGGGCAGTCAGCGCCCTGGCCAGCCAGCCCTGCACGACCTTGTCATCCGCGCCTTCGCCACGCTCAATCGCCGCCATCAGCGTCAGCGCCCGGGCGTCCGGGGCGCGTTCCGTCAGGTCGCTCAGCCAGCGGCGGGCCTCGGGGAAGTCCTCGGCCACGATATTCAGCTCCGCCATCACCAGGCGGGTTTCATCATCCTGCGGGTTAAGCCGGGCTAGCTGGTCAAAGCGCGCGACGCGCTCGGCGGCGCTTTCGTCCGGCTCGACCTCGGCAAAGGCATGGGCCAAGTCGGGATGCGGCTGGCTTTGCCAAGTCTTTTTCAGCAGCCGCACCGCCGGGCGTTTCTTACCCTTGGCGAGATAGGCACGGGCCGCCATCGCCGCGGCAGGCACCAGATCGGGCGACAGCCGGTTAGCTTCGATCGCTTGCTCGCGCTGCTCAATCGTGGCGTTTTCGTCAATGACACCCTTGGAGGCCGACAGCGCCAGAACCGCATCACGCCGCTTGTAGACATCACGCGGCAGAGTACCGGTCTTGAGCTTGGTCGACAGCGTCTTGCGGGCACCGGCCCAATCCTCGGCCTGGGCCTGGAGACGCAGGAGAGTGTCCTGCACTTCCTCATGCTTGGGCCGCAGCGCCAGCGCCTTTTCGGCCAGCTGGCGGGCGGTGTCGGTGTCGCCTTGGGACAGCTTCTGCTTCATGATCCCGCGCACGCCGACAAACCGGGTCTGCTGGTTCGACAGCAGGCGTTTGTACGCATCCGCCGCCTTGTGGGTGTCGCCGCTCATCTCCGCGGCCTGCGCCACCAGCAGATCCGTCAGCTCAGGGTTCTGAAGGTATTTCTCCGCCCGCGCCGCCTTGGCCAGGGCCAGCCGCCCCTCACCGGAAGCCAGCGCCATCAGACCTTCCGACAGCGCCCGGTAGCCCTTGCGCTCACGACCCTTGTCCCAATAGCGCGACAAGGCGGTCTCATCCCCGTTCAGGAACCGCAGCGTGGCCACCAGCAGCGACAGCAGCTTGAGAAACAGCCAAAGCGCAACAACAAGCACGCCCAGCGCGATGACCGATTGCAGAGCGCTGAGGGTGTATTCGGTGCCGGCAACGGTGATCTGCACCCCGCCGGCGGTTTCCATCAAAAGGCCCGCGCCAAATGCCAGAAGCGCGACAATCGCGACAAATACGAGGATCTTCAACAACGACCAGAGCATGGCGGCTTCCTTATTTGGCTTGCAGGCTTTGGGCCAGATCAGCAGCAGCGTTCACCGCTGCCACCCGCGCGTTTGCCGCCGCTTCCCAGCCGGACAGGGCAGCGCGGGCTGTTTCCGGCAGCGCCGACACTTCGGTCAGCGCCTCCTCTATCCGGCCTGCAGCCACGGCGGCCTCGGCCCGGGACAGGATGGCATCCGGATCATCGCCGTCGCGCGGCGCAACGGAACGGGCGCCAAGATGGCGGTTCACATAATCCATCAGGCTGCCGCCGCCTTTTGCTTCTTCCCGGGCAGCTGCCAGCGCCTCGCGGGCGGCCGGGGCAAAGCCGTCGCGCAGGGCCGTCAGCGTGGCGACGCCGGTTTCCGCCGGCCCGGAGAGCGCGGACGGAACCTCAACGCCCAGAAGCTCAAGCTGCTGCACGTTGGAGTCATAGCTGTTGCCGCTGTCCAAAGCAGACCGCAGCTGCGCCAGCTGGGTCTGGGCGCTGGCGATGCGGGCGGCTTCGGCACTGGCGGTTTCCATGTCTTCCGCTTCGGCCAGCTTCTGATCAATTTCGGCGCGCTGCGCTGCAAGGCTGTCCTGCAGCTTGCCCAGCTCTGCCTCAAACGCTGCCACCGCTTCGGGCGTTGCGCCTTCCAGCGGCCGGGTTTCCAATGCGGACACACGGCCGGCCAAGGCCTCCAGATCCCCGCGCAGCGCCTCATCAGGGGCCTGCGCGGTCTGCGCCTCCTTCAGCGCCGCAATCTCTGCGGCCAGGGCGTCGGCCTGATCGGACAGCGGTGCAAGGTCCGGGGCGCGGCTGCCCTCTAGCTGCTGCTGCAGCGAAGCAAGCGCTGCCTGCATCTCCGACTGGCTGGCCCGCAACGCGGCCAGATCCGCACTGCTTCCCTGCAGCGACGGCGGCAGGACGCTGTCGAGCCAGCCGCTCTGGCCAGCCACAAAGCCGATACCCGCAGCCACCACGCCGCCCAGAAGGGCTGCGCCGAAGCCGCCGCGTTTCTCCACAACCCGCTCGATTTCGCGCGGCGGCGCTTGTGCCGCGGCAGCCTCCGGCGTTTCAGCCGGCGTGTCTTCTTGCGGGGTTTCCCTTTCGAAGGGAGACACAAATGCGGTCTCGGTCTCGGTCTCGG
>NZ_DGNN01000013.1:71394-274423 GCF_002388965.1 Leisingera sp. UBA4491
CGGTCTCGGTCTCGGTCTCGGAAAGCGGGGAAACTGTATCCTCGGGCGTGTCAACCGCCCCTTCCGCCTGATCCTCGGTCATATCCTGTTCGGGCGTTTCCGTGGTTTCGCCGGCCGGCTTGATTTCGCCGGGGCCAGGCTCAGTCACGTCTTCCGGAGTTTTCTTGTCAGCCACGCCGGCCTCCCCCTCGATTCCTAAAAATTCATTCCTGCGAACACGCTGGACACTACTCTGCGCGCCGCTCCCCCTCAAGCTGCGACAGTTGCGCTGCGGCATCAAGGACAGCAGCTGCCACAGCCGCAGCATCCGGCGACTTACTGACCCGCAACGTCTTGCAATTCAAGCCTTTCAGCGGTTCTGCGACCGCAGGGCTCAGAGCAATCAGATGCAAATGCGCCGCTTCCCCGCACAGGTCAGCAAAATGATGCGCCGTTCTGGGAGAGAACAGCGGCACGATTACATCCGTTTGCGCAGCAAGCAACGCCCTGGCCTCGCTGGTCAGCGGCAGAAGCACCTGATCATACAGGATTTGCTCGCGGCAGGGGATCCCCCCGTCTGTGAGCCTCCCGGCGATACCGCCCCGGGCATGGGCGCCGCGCAGATGCAGCAGCGGTGTCTCAGGGCGCCGGCTGAGCAGCGCCGCAACCAGTTCCCCGGCGCAACGGCCCAGGCAGGATGCCGTCCAGCCCGACTCCGCTGCGGCCTGAGCAGTGCGTTCGCCCACGCAGTAGGCGGGCAAGCGCGCGGCAGTTTCACGTGAAGCGGCCTCCACCCCGTTGGCGGAGGTGAAGATCACGCCTTTCACACCCTCCAGCCGGACCGGCGCCTGCGCTGCCTGGATCTCCATCAGCGGCGCATAGACGACTTTCAGTCCGGCACGCGCCGCTTCGGGCAGGCCGGCCACAAACCGCTCTGCCGCTGCCAGCGGGCGTGTCATCAGCAAAGGCACCATCGCGGGGCTCCCGGGATTGTTTGCAGGCCTCATAGGTGGTAGCCCCGGCGGCAATTCGATGCAACGGTAAGACCATGACAAAGACCCTGACCATTCTGGGGCTGGAAAGCAGCTGTGACGACACTGCCGCCGCAGTGGTGCGGCAGGCCGGGGGCGCGCAGCCCGAGGTTCTGTCTTCAATCGTATTCGGCCAGACAGAGCTGCACAGCGCCTTTGGCGGCGTGGTGCCGGAGATCGCCGCGCGCGCCCATGCCGAGAAGCTGGACATCTGCGTGCGCGATGCACTGGCGGAGGCCGGTTTGAGCCTGAACGACATTGATGCTGTCGCCGTAACCGCCGGTCCGGGGCTGATCGGCGGGGTGATATCCGGCGTGATGTGCGCCAAGGGGATTGCCGCCGCGACAGGCCTGCCGCTGATTGGGGTCAACCATCTGGCGGGCCACGCGCTGACTCCGCGGCTGACTGACGGGATTGCCTATCCTTATCTGATGCTGCTGGTCTCCGGCGGGCATTGCCAGTACCTGCTGGTGCGCGGGCCGGAAGATTTCACCCGCCTGGGCGGCACCATTGACGACGCCCCCGGCGAAGCCTTCGACAAGACCGCCCGCCTGCTGGGCCTGCCGCAGCCAGGCGGCCCGTCGGTGCAGGCCGAAGCCGAAACAGGTGATCCCAAGCGGTTCCGCTTCCCGCGGCCCTTGCTGGACCGGCCGGATTGCAACCTGTCGTTTTCCGGGCTGAAAACCGCCCTGATGCGGATGCGCGATCAGATCGTGGCGGAGAAGGGCGGCCTGACCCGCCAGGACAGGGCCGATCTGTGTGCCGGATTTCAGGCTGCCGTTGTGGATACGCTGGCAGAGAAAACCCGCCGCGCCCTCCGCCTGTATCTGGAAGAACAGCCCGGGACGCCGACCGTCGCCGTTGCAGGCGGTGTTGCAGCAAATACCGCCATTCGCGCCGCGTTAGAGAGTGTTTGCGCCGAGGCTGGCGCCGCTTTCACCGCGCCGCCGCTGCGCCTGTGCACCGACAATGCTGCGATGATCGCCTATGCCGGGCTGGAGCGTTTCAAATCCGGTGCGCGCGATGGTCTGGACCTGACCGCCCGCCCCCGCTGGCCGCTGGACCAGAGCAGCCCGGCGCTGATCGGCTCGGGCCGCAAAGGAGCCAAGGCATGAGCGTTTCGGTTCTGGGTTCCGGGGCCTTTGGCACCGCGCTCGCGATTTCACTGGCCGGCAACGGGCCGGTGACGCTGTGGGCGCGCGATGCAGACCACGCCAAAGCCATGCAGGACAGCCGCCGGAATGAGGCCCGGCTGCCCGGTGCTGACCTGCCGGAAACCCTCACCGCCACTGCTGATATTGCGCAGGCCTGCAGCTCTGAGGTTCTTCTGCTGGCGGTGCCCATGCAAAAGCTGCGCAGCGTCCTGCAACAGCACAAGGCGCATCTGTCAGGGAAAACCCTGGTCGCATGCTGCAAGGGTATCGAACTCCACACCGGGTTTGGTCCGGTCTCGGTTATTCAGGAAGTTCTGCCAGAATCCCCGGCGGCGCTGCTGACCGGGCCGAGCTTTGCGGCGGACATCGCGCGCGGCCTGCCAACCGCGCTAACGCTTGCCTGCGGCGGCGCGGACCTGGGCAAAGCGCTGCAGCAGCAGCTGTCCACTGCCAACCTGCGCCTCTACCGCACCACCGATACCATCGGCGCAGAGCTGGGCGGGGCGTTGAAAAATGTTATGGCGATTGCCTGCGGTGCGGTGATTGGTGCCGGGCTGGGCGACAGCGCCCGCGCCGCGCTGATGACCCGGGGTTATGCCGAGATGCAGCGCATGGCGCTGGCCTGCGGCGCCAAGGCCGAGACGATGGCAGGGCTGTCCGGGTTTGGCGATCTGGCGCTGACCTGCACGTCCGACCTGTCCCGCAACTACCGGCTGGGCCTGTCGATCGGTCGCGGCGAGACCTTTGATTCCTCTATCACGGTCGAAGGCGCCGCAACTGCGCATGCGGTGGCGGAACAAGCCCGGAAGATGCAGCTGGAGATGCCGATCACGCAGACGGTAACCAATTTGCTCGATCAGCGCTTGACCATTTCCGAAGCGGCGGCTCTTTTACTTAAAAGACCGTTAAAAGAGGAATAAAATGCTTATTGCATTGATCGCCCGCGACAAACCCGGCCATCTGCAGACCCGGCTGGATAACCGTGACGCCCATCTGGCCTATATCAATGACACTGGCGCAGTGGCGCAGGCAGGCCCGCTGCTGGATCAGGATGGTAATATGGCCGGCTCCTTGGTTATTCTGGACGTTGAAGACATGGCGGCAGGTGAAGCTTGGGCGGCAAATGACCCTTACAACAAGGCCGGCCTCTTTGAAGCTGTCGAATTGATCACCTGGAAGAAAGTTATCGGCTGATGCGCTACTGGCTGTTCAAATCCGAACCCTCCACCTGGAGCTGGGACGACCAGATCTCCAAAGGCGAAGCGGGTGAGGAATGGGACGGCGTGCGCAACTACCAGGCGCGCAACTTCATGCGCGAAATGAGCATCGGCGACCGCGGGTTCTTCTATCACTCGCAAAAAGAGAAATCCGTGGTCGGCATCGTCGAGGTCTGCGCAGAGGCGCACCCGGACAGCACCACCGTGGACGACCGCTGGGAATGCGTCGATATCAAGGCGGTGCGCCCCTTTGCCAAGCCGGTAAGCCTGGATCAGATCAAAGCCGACCCGCGGCTGGAAGAGATGGTGCTGGTCAAAAACTCCCGCCTGTCGGTGCAGCCGGTGAGTGAGGCGGAGTGGGCCGCTGTCTGCGCGCTGGGGGAGACAGATCCCGGCTGATCTGCCACTCTGCTCTCAAGCGGCGGGAACCATTGAAGGGAGCATCATGGAATTTCTGAGTGTGATCGCGGCGGCGGCTGCGGCCTTTGTGCTGGGGGCAGTTTACTACGGCGCTCTGGCCAAGCCCTGGGTCGAAGCCTCTGGCGTGGAATGCGACGAGACCGGTAAGCCAAAAGGCGGCCAAAGCCCGATGATCTTTGCCATGGCTTTTGTCCTGCAACTGATTGTGGCGGGCATGATGCGGCATGTTTTCAGCCTGTCCGGCATCGAAACACTGGGTGCCGGTCTGATCGGCGGAGCAGGCATCGGCCTGTTTTTCATCAGCCCATGGATTGCCCTGAACAATATGTATGGAATGCGGCCGGTGAAGCTGACGCTGATTGATGGCGGGTATGCCACGCTGGCCTGCGCGGCGGCCGGTCTGGTTCTGACCTTGTTCTGAAACCAAAAAGGGAAGGACCTGCGGACAAGCAGGACCTTCCCTTCCACCCCGCGTGCTCCAATCCACCACACGCGTATGAAAATCTGGTTCCTGGCCGTCCTGGCCGGTGACTCCTGTATAGCGGCCAGCAGTACGATTCCGCAAAGCAATAACCCGGACAATGTGAGCTAAAACTAAAGTACCCGCGAATGAATGCCGAGAGGTTCAACCGGAAGTATGCAACTAGCGGGAAGCTGCGCTGATTTCTGCAGACCGGCCTGCAACTGAGAAATGGGGCGTCTCTAGCTGAGACGCCCCGCCGGAAAACTTACATGTAGTCGCCGAGAATGACCTCGCTTTTCACCGGTTCAATTGCGTTTTCGTCGATTTCCGGCATCGCCTTCAGCTCTGCTTCGGACTGTGCGGTCAGCCGCAGCTGCCCGTTCTTGGTCACCTCGAAGTCGGTCAGGGGGATTGCGACCGAGTGTTCGCCCATACCCAGGAAGCCGCCAACCCCAACGACACCGGACAGTTTATCGTCGTGCATGATCACATAGTCGATTTCGCCGACATCGGCATCAGAGGCGCTCAGCACGTTCTTGCCGACCAGTTCGCCAACTGTCATGGTGCGGATGTCCATTGCGCCTTCAGTGTTGGGAAGCGCGGGGGAGTTGGTCGATTCTGCGGTTTCGCTGATGTCCGCGCCCGCAACCGGCTCAGTGCCCTCGGTACCATCGCGCGAAGGGGAGCGGTCGACGCCAGCGGAGGCGCCGGCAGGATCGCTGTCAGTGGTTTCGGTAACGGAGTCAGCAGCGCCGGCTTCGTCCAGAACGGTGCCCTCCCCTTCATTGCCGCGCGACGGAGATGTTTCGACACCGGCCGATGCGCCAACGCCGTCGTCACTGGACGCGAGAATGAGTTCGGCTTCGGCAGTCGCGAAGGAACCGTTTTCGGCAGCAATCCCGGCGCCAGCCACCAGCGCGGCGGCGGCAGCGGTTACCAGCATACGGGCGTTCGATTTCATTTCGATTTTCATGACAGATTCTCCTCAGCCTGAAGTTGTTGATGCTGAGACAACGCAGCACCGCCTCAAGCTGTTCCATCACGAAAAAGATACCCTCAATCAGCCACCCGCATGGAACCTTTTGCCGCCTTCTGTTTTGCAGTTACCAAAACAGTCCGA
Source organism: Leisingera sp. UBA4491 (assembly GCF_002388965.1). Lineage (NCBI taxonomy): Bacteria > Pseudomonadati > Pseudomonadota > Alphaproteobacteria > Rhodobacterales > Roseobacteraceae > Leisingera > Leisingera sp. UBA4491. Next base: position 76,779 of record NZ_DGNN01000013.1, read on the forward strand.
ACCACTCGGTATAACGAAAAAGCCCCGCCAACTGGCGGGGCTTTTCATTGCATCGGAAACTGAATGCTCAGTAGCGGTAATGCTCCGGCTTGAACGGGCCGTCCGGCTTGACGCCGATGTAGGCGGCCTGTTCGGCGCTCAGCTGGGTCAGCTTGACGCCGATGCGGCCCAGGTGCAGGCGGGCGACTTTCTCGTCCAGGTGCTTGGGCAGGATATAAACCTGGTTCTCGTAGTTATCGCCTCGGGTCCACAGTTCGATCTGGGCCAGCACCTGGTTGGTGAAGGAGGCCGACATCACGAACGACGGGTGGCCGGTCGCGTTGCCCAGGTTCAGCAGGCGGCCTTCGGACAGCAGAATGATGCGGTTGCCCGAGGGCATCTCGATCATGTCCACCTGCTCCTTGATGTTGGTCCACTTGTGGTTGCGCAGGCTGGCCACCTGGATCTCATTGTCGAAGTGGCCGATGTTGCCGACAATCGCCATATCCTTCATCTCGCGCATGTGCTCGATGCGGATCACATCCTTGTTGCCGGTGGTGGTGATGAAGATATCGGCGGAGGACACGACATCTTCCAGCAGCACCACTTCAAAACCGTCCATTGCGGCCTGCAGGGCGCAGATCGGGTCGGCTTCGGTGACTTTCACACGGGCGCCGGCGCCGCGCAGGGAGGCCGCGGAGCCCTTGCCCACGTCGCCATAGCCGCAAACCACGGCAACCTTGCCGGCCATCATGGTGTCGGTGGCACGGCGGATGCCGTCGACCAGCGATTCCTTGCAGCCGTATTTGTTGTCGAACTTCGATTTGGTGACCGAGTCGTTGACGTTGATCGCCGGGAACGGCAGCTGGCCGTTCTTCTGCAGATCATACAGGCGGTGGACGCCGGTGGTGGTTTCCTCGGACACGCCCAGGATCGCATCGCGGGTCTTGGTGAACCAGCCCGGGGAGGCTTCCATGCGCTTCTTGATCTGCTCCTTGATGACCGCTTCCTCTTCGGACTGCGGCACCGGGATGATGTCCTCGCCGGCTTCGGCACGCGCGCCCAGCAGCACATAGAGGGTGGCATCGCCGCCATCGTCCAGGATCAGGTTGGCGCCCTCAGGGAACATGAACGACTTGTCCAGGTAATCCCAATGCTCTTCCAGGGTCTGGCCCTTGATGGCAAAGACCGGGATGCCGGCCTCAGCAATTGCCGCGGCGGCGTGATCCTGGGTCGAGAAGATGTTGCAGGAGGCCCAGCGCACATCTGCGCCCAGCGCCACCAGCGTTTCAATCAGAACTGCGGTCTGAATGGTCATGTGCAGCGAGCCGACGATGCGCGCGCCCTTCAGCGGTTTGCTTGCGCCGTATTCCTCGCGCAGGGCCATCAGGCCCGGCATTTCGGTTTCGGCGATATCCAGCTCCTTGCGGCCAAAGCCGGCCAGCGCGATGTCTTTGACGATATAATCCCCGGCCATAGTCTGCTCCATTCCGGTTACGAGTACACTTGCTGCAGGGCCTAACACTGCATGTGTTGATATTCAACGAAGATACCCGCAACCGGAGCCGAAGGCTCTGGCTTTTTGTGGTCGGTCAGGCTGTGGGGGGATAGCCTGTCACGCTGGCTGATTCAGCTTGGCGTGCCCGGGTCCGGCGCTTTTTCCGCAATGTGGAAGAACGAGGATCCGGTTGCGACGACGCAGCTGATCCCGTTTGCATGGGTAACCAGAACGGTGAATGTCCCGGTTTCATCCGACGCCCAGACCTCGATCACAGTGGCCTCGGTCCGGCCTTTCTGCAAACCGCCGGCGGTCAGCCGCTCGGAATACCCGCTTGCCAGCTTCTCGGTCATCACCTCGCGGTCGCCGCAGCTGGCAGCCAGCGCAGGCGGCGCGGTCGCGGCCATGCCGAAAAGCAAAGAAACACCAAGCAGACGTTTGAACATGACAAACTCCTTTCCGTTATGTGAGTCACGTCACAAAAGGGGTTTGCCGCGCGAGGGGGCGGAGCCCCTTATACCCTTATAATATTGGGTCTGAATGGGGCGGTTTCAATTTCACAGCTTATAAACACTGGGTTTTCATTCGTGTCCCGGCCGTGAACAGGACATGGCACTCAGCATTGCCCGCACCCTGTTCAGGAGGTAGTCAAAGGGGAACCGCAGCGACAGGACACACCCCATGCCAGCCAAACCCGCCCGCGCCTGGCAGCGCATGCTCTCCGGCCGCCGGCTGGATCTGCTGGACCCGACCCCGGTGGACATAGAGATCGAGGACATCGCCCACGGGCTGGCCTTTGTGGCGCGATGGAACGGTCAGACCCGCGGGGATTTTGCCTATTCGGTCGCGGAGCACTCTCTGCTGGTCGAAGACATCTTTTCCCGGATGTACCCCAAGGCACCGGTCAAATGGCGGCTGGCGGCGCTGCTGCACGATGCCCCCGAATATGTGATCGGTGACATGATCTCTCCGGTCAAAGCAGCAGTGGGACCGGGTTATGGCGAATTGGACCAGAGGCTGACCACGGCCATTCATCTGCGGTTCGGGCTGCCCGCGGCGCTGCCCAAGACGGTCAAAGCGCAGATCAAGCGCGCGGACAAGGTAAGCGCCTGGATGGAGGCGGTGCAGATCGCCGGATTTCAGGAGAAGGAAGCCAGCCGGTTCTTCGGCACGCCGAAACCGGAGATCGTTGACGGGCTGGAAATCGTGCTGCGTCCGCCGGTCGAAACCCGCATGGCATTCTTGGGGCGCCATGCGGAACTGATGATACAGCTGTAAGGCTCAGCGCGGGCTGCGCTTGGCCAGGATCCGCTGCAGCGTGCGCCGGTGCATGTTCAGCCGCCGGGCGGTTTCTGACACGTTGCGGTCGCACAGCTCATAGATCCGCTGGATATGCTCCCAGCGCACCCGGTCCGCGCTCATCGGGTTGTCCGGCGGCGGCGGAAGCTCATCCTCTGTGGCCAAGAGCGCATTCATGATGTCGGTGGCATCGGCCGGCTTGGACAGGTAATCGGTTGCGCCGATCTTGACCGCGGCCACCGCCGTGGCGATGGCGCCGTATCCGGTCAGAACCACCACCCGGCTGTCCGGGCGTTTTTCGCGCAGGATTTCGACCACATCCAGGCCATTGCCGTCTTCCAGCCGAAGGTCGACAACCGCATAGGCCGGCGGGCGGGCGGTTGCTATGGCGCTGCCAGCCGCAACAGAGCCTGCGGTTTCCACCTCGAAGCCGCGTTTCTCCATTGCCTTGGCCAGACGCCGCAGGAACGGCTCGTCATCATCGACCAGCAGCAGCGATTTATCGGGTCCAATGTCCTGCAGAGCAGTTTCGGCCATGCCCGGTCCTCCGCGAAGTATTTCAGTTCACGCAAGAATATGTCCGGGCAAGGGGAAAGGTCAAACAGCTATCGCGGTTCAGATTTTTTCTATGAAACAGGCGGCCTTGCCGGCCATCTGCTCTGCCGTTTCGTCGCGGCGGAAAAACTCGACAAAACCCTCCTCAGGCAGCACCAGATACGAGAAGGTGGAATGGTCGACCAGGTAGTAATCCTCGTCGCCCTCATTCTTCTTGAAATAGGTCTTATAGGCCTTGCTGGCCGCCCTGACCTGCTCCAGCGAGCCAGTCAGCCCGATCATTTTCTCATGCAGGTTCGCGGCGAAATCGCCAACCGCTTCAGGTGTATCGCGGTCGGGGTCGATGGAAATGAACACCGGCGTCACGCTGATGCCGCGCTCCGCCAGCAGATCGACGGCATCCGCGTTGCGGGCTGCATCCATCGGACAGACGTCCGGGCAGAAGGTATATCCGAAGTAGACGATCGACGGTTCGGTGATCACATCCTTGTCGGTCACCGTCTCGCCCCGGGAATTGATCAGCTCGAACGCCCCGCCGATGGTATCCGTCCCGCCGGCGATCTGGCTGCTGCGGCACTGTGCGAATTTGTCACCCCCGTTGCCTCCGCGTGTCAGAAACCAGGCGCCGCCCACAAGGGCAGCAACAAAAGCAACAGCAAGAAGAGCATACACGCGGGTCATGAGATCGCACTTTTCGGTAAGGAAGGATTGTTGAACGTTTGCGGTGCCAGACCTATCAAGAAATACAGCCGATGCAACTGGCGCACGGCGTCACATCTGCGGGAGCAGCGGACCTTATGAGCGATCGCATTTTCAGGCTGACGAGCGGCCATGAACACAGCCACTGGATCCGGCTGCGGACATTGATTCTGCTGCGCTGGGTGGCGATTGCCGGGCAGATCACCGCCATCGCGGTGGCGCAGCACCGCTTCAACCTGCAGCTGGAGCTGGCATTGTGCTACCTGGCCATCGGCATTTCGGCGGCGGGCAACCTGATCGCCATCTTTGCCTTCCCCGAAAACAAGCGCCTGACAGAGTTCGAGAATTTCCTGATGGTCCTGTTCGACCTGCTGCAGCTGGCCTTCCTGCTGTATCTGACCGGCGGACTGAACAACCCCTTTGCGCTGCTGGTGCTGGGACCGGTCACCATCTCCGCTGCGGTGATGGGTCTGCGCTCCACCCTTATCATCGGTGCCACGGCTATTATCCTGGTCACGCTGATGGCCGAATTTCACCTGCCGCTGCGGACCGAACAGGGTTTTATCCTGCGTATCCCTGATGTGTTTATTTTCGGCAACTGGATCGCCATTGTGATCGCCATCCTGTTCATCGGCGCCTACTCCTTCCGTGTCAGTAACGAGATGCGGTCTATGTCGGATGCGCTGAGCGCGACCCAGCTGGCGCTTTCGCGCGAACAGAAACTAACCGATCTGGGCGGTGTTGTGGCGGCCGCGGCGCATGAGCTGGGCACCCCCCTGGCCACCATCAAGCTCGCCAGCGCCGAGCTGATTGAGGAACTGGACGACCGCCCCGACCTGCGCGAGGACGCCGCCCTGATCCGCGAGCAGGCCGACCGCTGCCGCGATATCCTGCGCAGCATGGGCCGGGCCGGCAAGGACGACCTGCACTTGCGCCAAGCGCCGTTTTCCACCCTGGTGACCGAGGCCGCAGAGCCGCATATGAACCGGGGCAAGACGGTCATCTATCATGAGGAACCGCTGGAAGGCGGCGATTTCCAGCAGCCAACCGTGCTGCGAAAGCCCGAGATCATTCACGGTCTGCGCAACCTGGTGCAAAACGCCGTCGATTTTGCCCGGTCCACCGTCTGGATTGATGCAGCCTGGGATGACGACCGGATCATCCTGCGCATTTGCGATGACGGCCAGGGCTTCCCGCCGCAGCTGCTGGGCCGGATCGGCGACCCCTTCGTGCGCAGCCGCCGCGGGGAAAGCGAATTGAAGCAGAGACCGGAATACGAAGGCATGGGGCTGGGGCTGTTCATCGCGAAAACCCTGCTTCAACGCACCGGCGCCCAGCTGAGGTTTGCGAATGGCACTGACCCGTTCCAGACCCTCAGCCCCTTCCGCGAACGCCGCGGCGCCATTGTCGAGGTGGCCTGGCCGCGCAAAAAAATCGACGCAATGGAGGACGGCGGCCCTGTCATTGGGAAAAATATACCTTTAGAAATTTAACTACTCACTTTTGGGCAACCAATTAAACTTCATTTAACCATTATTGGGGAACCATGCGGGTAAACGAGAGCTGAACTGGGCAGGACGAGATGCAGGACTTCGCTTCGATCGAATGGTTTGTACTGGCGGCGCTGTGCGCTGCAACGGCTGCCGCCGCGGTTTGGTGGCTGTCGCCAACGCCCCGCCGCCGCGGCATGGCGCACGACCTGCTGGCCGCCGATGGCCGTACCGATGCCGTGTTCCTGTTTGACGACAACAGCCTGATCGGCTGGTCCTCCGGCGCGCGCAAGTTCATTGGCGATCAGGCCGAAAACTTCGACTGGAGCATGTTGCGCGATCAGCTGGCCCGCAGCTATCCGGGCCTGCCGCAATCCCCGGGTTTCCTCAAGGACGTCGGCCCGCTGGTCCTGTCCGGCACTGCCGCTGCCGAAAGCCGCGAGGCGCATTGCGAATGGATTGACGGGGTGACCCGGGTGCAGCTGCGCCGCAGCGCCCTGGAGGAGCAGAACAAATCCCTTGATCAGGAACTGACCACCCTGCGCGCCGCGGTGCATCAGGCGCCCTACCCGGTCTGGCTGCAATCGGAAGAGGGCAACGTCACCTGGTCCAACCTTGCCTATGACAACCTCAGCCAGAAAATCCGCGGCCGGAACGCGGATTTTGCCGACCCCCTGTTCACCGATCTGCACGACCCGATGACCAGCGGCAAGCCTGAGCGGATCTCCATCCCGCTGCCGGAAAGCAAGAAAAAGCTGTGGTATAACGTCTCGACCACCGAAACCGAGGCCGGCTGGCTGTGCCATGCGGTCGACGTGAACGCTGTGGTCGATGCCGAGGTGGCCCAGCGCAATTTTGTCCAGACGCTGGCCAAGACCTTTGCGCAGCTGTCGATTGGCCTCGCGATCTTTGACCGCAACCGGCAGCTGGTTCTGTTCAACCCGGTTCTGATCGACCTGACCGCCCTGCCCGCCAACTTCCTCAGCTCGCGGCCCAACCTGCTGACCTTCTTCGACCGCCTGCGCGATCAGCGGATGATGCCGGAACCGAAAAGCTATTCCAGCTGGCGCCACCAGATGGCCGACCTGCTGGAAGCCGCTGCCGAAGGCCGGTACCAGGAAACCTGGTCGCTGCCGTCGGGCTCCGTCTACAAGGTGTCTGGCCGCCCTCATCCGGACGGTGCCATCGCCTTCCTGTTCGAGGACATCACCGCCGAAGTGACCCTCACCCGCCAGTTCCGCTCAGAGCTGGAAATGGGGCAGTCGATCCTGGACCAGATGGACGAGGCGATCGCAGTCTTTGCCAGCGACGGCACCATGACTTTCTGCAACACCGCCTATGGCAGCCTGTGGCAGATGGACCCTGAGGCGAGCTTTGCCAAAGTATCAATCATGGATGCCAGCCGGGTCTGGCAGAATACCGCCGCCCCGACCCCCGTCTGGGGTGAGATCCGCGATTTTGTCGCCGGTTATAAGGGGCGGGAGGCCTGGTGGTCCCGCGTCCAGCTGCGCGATGGCACGCCGCTGATCTGCAAGGTATCGGCGATCCAGAACGGTGCCACCATGGTCAGCTTCCGCCCGCCGGAAACCGCCGCCCTGCCGGCGAGCCAGGAGCGTTTCCCCGCCATCACCCAGGGTTGAACCGGGAAACCGGCTTGCAGCAGGCCGGCGGCGGCGGCATTGTACCGCCATGACCACGCATACCGCGGCCTGCACGCTGAACTCACCGGAAGATACGGCCCGCTTGGCCGCACAAATCGCCGGGGCCCTGCGCCCCGGCGATTGCCTGCTGCTGGAGGGGGTGATCGGCGCCGGCAAGACCCATTTCGCCCGCCACCTGATCCAATCGCTGATGGAGGTGCCCGAAGACGTGCCCTCCCCCACCTTCACGCTGGTGCAGACCTATGACGTGCCCGCCGGCGAGCTGTGGCACACCGATCTCTACCGGTTGTCCTCACTGGACGAACTGGAGGAGCTGGGCCTGACCGAGGCGTTTGACTCCGCGATCTGCCTGGTGGAATGGCCCGACCGGCTGGCTGAGCTGACGCCTGCCCACGCCCTGCATCTGACGCTGGCGCTGGACCCCGAACACGAAGACCGCCGCCATCTGACGCTCCGCTGGAGCGATGAGAAATGGCAGCCCCTGATGGAGCGCATCAGCGCATGACCGACCGCAATCAACTTTGCGACTCTTTCCTGTCCGCAACACCTTATGCCGGCTGGCAGCGCGGCCCGCTCGCCGGCGACGCCTCCAACCGCCGCTATGAGCGGCTGACAGGTCCAGATGGCGAAACAGTGGTGCTGATGGACGCGCCGCCGGAAAAGGGCGAAGACATCCGTCCGTTCATCCGTGTTGCCGAATATCTGCGGAAGCAGGGCCTTAGCGCGCCGGAGATTCTGGAACGGGATGCCAAGAACGGCTTCCTGCTGCTGGAGGATCTGGGCGACGATCTTTATGCCCGGGTTATCCGGCGCGAACCGGCCTTGGAAAAGCAGCTGTATGAGGCGGCGACGGATGCGCTGGTGACACTGCACCAGGCACCAATGCCGGATCTGGAACCTTACGGCCCGCGGATGATGGCGGAAATGTCCGCGCTGGCGCTGTCGAAATACCGCGCTGGCATCACCGGCAGCCAGGATCCGGATCTGCAGGCCCGGTTCGAGGATCTGTTCGAAGACATCCTGCGCGCCACCGTGAAAGGCGATCCGGTTCTGGTACAGCGCGACTATCACGCCGAAAACCTTCTGTGGCTGCCGGACCGCAAGGGCGTTGGCCGTGTCGGCCTTCTGGATTTTCAGGACGCCCGCGCCGGCCATCCGGCCTATGATCTGGTGTCGCTGCTGCAAGATGCCCGCCGGGACGTGCCCGCCGGCATCGAAATGCAGATGATCGACCGCTATATCGCAGCGGCCGGTGTGGATGAAACTGGATTCAGAACTGCCTATACCGTGCTTGGTGTGCAGCGGAATATGCGTATTCTCGGTGTCTTCGCCCGTCTCAGCACGGACTACGGAAAACCGCACTACGTAGACCTTATCCCGCGGGTCTGGGATCATTTTATCCACGGGCTGGAGCACCCGGCTTTGGCCCGGGTCGGAGATTTGCTGCGCGAGAACCTGCCGGCGCCCACACCGGAGAACCTGGACAAGCTGAGGCCCTGATGCAGCGCTCGCCCGATGCCGTCATGCTGTTTGCCGCGGGTTTTGGCACCCGGATGCGGGAGCTGACCCGCGACAAGCCCAAACCGATGATCGAGGTGGCGGGCCGGCCGCTGATCGCCCATGCGCTGGAGCTGGCGCAAGCCATCCATCCGGCGCGGATCGCCGCCAACCTGCATTACAAGCCAGAGCCGCTAAAGGCCTATTTAGAGCCTGAAAATGTGCTTCTTAGCCTTGAAAACCCGGATATTCTCGACACCGGCGGCGGGTTGCGCCATGCGCTGCCGCTGCTGGGGGACGGCCCGGTTTTCACGATGAACACCGACGCCATCTGGAAAGGCCCCAACCCGCTGCATCTGGCGCAGGAGGCCTGGGACCCGGATCGCATGGATGCGCTCTTGGTCTGCGTGCCGCTGGACAGGGCCGTCGGCCGCACCGGCGGCGGCGATTTCTCGACGGATGCCGAGGGGCGCATCAGCCGCGGCGGTGATCTGGTCTATGGCGGAGTGCAGATTCTGAAAACGGAAAGGCTTCACCAGGTTGAGGACAAGGTTTTCTCGCTCAACATACTCTGGAATCAGATGGCCGCGGCAGGCCGGCTGTTTGCGCTGGAATATCCCGGCCGCTGGTGCGATGTGGGCCATCCCGAAGGGATCACACTGGCCGAGGACCTGATAACCGCTGATGATGTTTAAACCATCCGCCAAACCACGCCTGTTTGCCGTGCCCTGCGGCGCCGATTTCCCGCGTGCGCTGGTTGAGGGCTTGCGCAGCCGAAGCCAGGGCCTGCCGCCGGAGGCGCTGGCGCGGGCTGAATTGATCGTCAACACCTCCCGTATGGCGCGCCGGGTGCGTGGCCTGTTTGATGCCGGCCCGGCCATGCTGCTGCCGCGAATGATGCTGCTGGCCGACTTGGCCCAGCGCGCCACGCTGGACGGCCTGCCGCCCGCCCTGCCCCCGCTGCGGCGCCGGCTGGAACTGTCGCAGCTGATCGCGAAACTTCTGGACGCACAACCCGATCTCGCCTCGCGCGCCTCGCTTTATGACCTCTCCGACAGCCTGGCGGCGCTGATCGATGAGATGCAGGGCGAAGGCGTCAGCACCGATACGATCCGCGCGCTGGATGTCTCAGACATGTCGGGCCATTGGGCCCGCGCGCAGGCCTTTATCGGCATCGCCGACGACTTCACCGGCCTGCATGAGGGCGCAATGGATGCACAGGCCCGGCAGCGGCAGGTAGTCCTGAATCTGATTGAACAGTGGCAGGACAAGCCCCCGCAGCATCCGGTGATCCTGGCCGGCTCCACCGGATCGCGCGGCACAACGCTGATGCTGATGCAGGCCATCGCGCGGCTGCCGCAAGGGGCCGTGGTGCTGCCGGGCTTCGACTTTGACCAGCCGGATCATGTCTGGGCCGGGCTGGATGATCCGATGATCTCAGAAGATCACCCGCAGTACCGTTTCCACAAGCTGATGAAAGATCTGGAGCTGTCACCCGGCGACGTGCAGCCCTGGACGGGAACGCTGCCGACCTCGCCCGAACGCAACCGGCTGGTTTCGCTGGCCTTGCGCCCCGCTCCGGTCACAGATGCCTGGATGAGCGAAGGCCCCCTGCTGACCGGGTTGAGCGAGGCCACCGAAAACCTCACCCTGGTCGAGGCGCCCAGCCCCCGTGCCGAGGCGCTCGCCATTGCATTGCGCCTGCGCCAGGCGGCCGAAGACGGGCAGACCGCGGCGCTGATCACCCCGGACCGGATGCTGACCCGCCAGGTCTCCGCGGCGCTGGACCGCTGGGACATTCTGCCCGATGACTCCGCCGGCCAGCCCTTGCAGCTGTCGCCGCCGGGCCGCTTCCTGCGCCATGTGGCGGGGCTGTTCTGCAAGCCGCTGGCCTGCGACAGCCTGCTGACTTTGCTGAAACACCCGCTCACCCATGACGGCGCGGACCGCGGCAACCATCTGCGCCAGACGCGCGAGCTGGAACTGTCCCTGCGCCGCAACGGCCCGCCTTTCCCGGATGCCGCAGCCTTTGCCGCATTTGAAAAGGGCCGCGAGCTGACGCCGGGATGGACCGGTTGGCTGTCATACTGTTTCGCGGATCAAGAGGTTGTTGGCACGCTTCCCCTGACCGAGTGGGTGAACCGCCTGCGCGATTTGGCCGAACGCATCGCCGCTGGCAGCCAAGCCGATGGATCAGGAACCCTGTGGGACAAAAAAGCCGGCCAGGCCGCCCTCGCCTGCATCGAAAACCTGGAGACCGAGGCGCCGTATGGCGGCGGCATGACCGCCCGCGACTTCACCGACCTGCTGGGCGCGCTGCTGAGCCAGGGTGAGGTGCGCGACCGCGATGCGCCTTATGGCTCGATCATGATCTGGGGCACGCTGGAAGCGCGTGTGCAGGGCGCCGATCTGGTGATTCTTGGCGGCCTGAACGAAGGCAGCTGGCCCGAGGCCGCCAGCCCCGACCCCTGGCTGAACCGGCAGCTGCGCAACCAGGCCGGCCTTCTGCTGCCCGAACGGCGCATCGGCCTGTCGGCGCATGACTTCCAGCAGGCCATCGCCGCGCCCGAGGTCTGGCTGACCCGCGCCGAACGGTCAGAGGAAGCCGACACCGTGCCCTCCCGTTGGCTGAACCGGCTGACCAACCTGCTGTCGGGCCTCCCGGAACAGGGCGGCCGCGCGGCACTGGACTCCATGCGCGCCAAAGGCCGCCAGTGGCTGGGCTGGGCGGAAGCGCTGGAAGAACCCACGCCGATTCCGCAATACCCCCGCCCGGCCCCGTGCCCGCCGGTGGCGGCCCGCCCGCGGCGGCTGACAATCACCGAAATCCCGCGGCTGATCCGCGATCCTTACGCGATCTACGCCAAACATGTGCTGCGCCTGAAACCGCTGAACCCGCTGGTGCAGGAACCCGACGCCCTTCTGCGCGGAATCGTTGTGCATGAAGTATTTGAGCATTTCATCAAGGAAACGCAGGCCGACCCCTCACTGCTGACCGCCGGTCATCTTGTCGGCAAGACCCGGGAGCTGCTGGAGACACACGTGCCTTGGCCCGTCGCCCGCATCCTGTGGCACAGCCGCATCCGCAAGATTGCCGGCGACTTTGTCCTGGCCGAGCAGGAGCGCCAGGCTCGCGCCAAACCGGTCGCCTTTGAGGCCAAGGGCAGCGCCCGGCTGGATCCGCTCGATTTCACCATCGCCTGCCGCGCCGACCGGATTGACATGGACGACCGCGGATTTCTGCACCTCTATGACTACAAGACGGGCACGCCGCCCAGCGAAGCGCAGCAGAAGAAATTCGAAAAACAGCTGCTGATCGAGGCGGCTATGGCCGAAGAGGGCGCTTTCGAGGACCTCGGCCCTGCGGAGGTCGCACGCGCCCTGTTCATAGGATTGGGCAGCAAGCTGAGCGAAGTGCGGGCGCCGCTGGAGGCGGAGCCGCCAGCCAAGGTCTGGGATGAGCTGCGCACGCTTATCGCGGCCTATTTTGAGCCTGACCAAGGCTATTCGAGCCGGCGCATGGTGCACCGGGACGACATCGCCGGCGATTACGACCACTTGGCGCGCTACGGCGAATGGGACCGCAGCGCCACCCCGCAGCCGGAGGATCTGGCATGACCATCCGCGATGCCGCCTCTGAGGCGCAGTTCCGGGCTGCGCGCCCTGATGCTTCTACCTGGCTGGCCGCCAATGCAGGCTCTGGCAAGACCAAAGTGCTGACCGACCGGGTGGCACGGCTGTTGCTGAAGGGCGTGCAGCCGCAGCACATCCTGTGCCTCACCTACACCAAGGCCGCCGCCAGCGAGATGCAAAACCGGCTGTTCAAACGGCTGGGGGAATGGGCGATGCTTGGGGATGCGGCGCTGACCGCCGCGCTGACCGAACTGGGAGAAGTCAGCACCACGGCTGAGGATTTGGCACAGGCGCGCACCCTGTTCGCCCGCGCGATCGAGACACCGGGCGGGTTGAAGATTCAAACCATCCATTCCTTCTGTTCCTCGCTGCTGCGCCGGTTCCCTCTGGAGGCCCGCGTCAGCCCCCAGTTTGCCGAGATGGACGACCGCGCAGGCCAGCTGCTGCGGGCGGAGATCATGGAGGATTTTGCCCAGGGCCCGCAAGCGCCTCAGCTCGATGCCCTGGCACGGCAAGTCAGCGACAGTGATTTTGAGACGCTCACCTCTGCCATCTGCCAGCGCCGCGCTGATTTCGGCGACCCACTGGACTGGGCCCAGCTTCTGGAGCTGTTCGGGCTCCCCGAAGGATTTGACGAGACTGCACTGGAAGCGCTGGTGTTTCTGGGCGGCGAGGAAGAACTGCTGCAGCGAACCCGCGAGATGCTGGGGCAGGGCGGTTCGACCGACCAGAAAGCCGCGGCCAAGCTGGCTGGCATCACCAAACCCGCGCTTGCCGACCTGGGGACACTTGAAAGCGTGTTTCTGACTGGCGCCAGCGCCAAGGAGCCTTTCACAGCCAAAATTGACAAGTTCCCGACCAAGAAACTGCGCGAATCCCACCTGTCCCTGATGGATCAGCTGGAACCGCTGATGCGGCGGGTCGAGGATGCGCGGGCAAAACGCCTGGCGCTGACGGCAGCGCGCAAGAGTCACGACCTGCACCGTTTTGCCGCCGCCTTCCTGCCGGAATACGAGCGCCGCAAGCAGCTGCGCGGCTGGCTCGACTTCGACGACCTGATCCTGAAGGCGCGCCAGCTGCTGAACGATCCGGGCGTTGCCGCTTGGGTGCTCTACCGCCTGGATGGCGGCATCGACCACATCCTGGTGGACGAGGCGCAGGACACCAGCCCGGTGCAATGGGACGTGATCGAAAAGCTGGCGCAGGAATTCACCGCCGGCGAAGGCGCGCGTTCCGACGTGGAGCGCACGATCTTTGTGGTCGGCGACAAGAAGCAGTCGATCTATTCTTTTCAGGGCGCCGACCCGGACGCATTCGACCGGATGCAGCAGGAGTTCGGCAACCGGCTGGCGGAAACCGGAGCAGGGCTGCAGGATGCTTCGCTCGACTTTTCCTTCCGCTCCTCCGCCGCGATCCTGAAACTGGTGGATCTGGTGTTTCGCGACAGCCCGCGGGCAGGATTCCGCAAGGACGCGCTGCACCAAGCGTTTAAATCCGACCTGCCGGGCCGGGTGGATCTGTGGCCGGTTGTCGGCAAGGTCGAGGATGACGAGGACCCCGACTGGACCAGCCCGGTGGACCGCCCCAGCAGCCGCCACCACACTGTGATCCTGGCGGAGCGCATTGCGCGTTCGATCAAACGGATGATCGGCACCGGCGTCACCATCCCCGAGGACGGCCCGGAACGGGGCACCTTTAAGCGCCGCCCGGTGCAGGCCGGCGACTTCCTGATCCTGGTGCAGCGCCGGTCCGATCTGTTCTCGGAGATCATCCGTGCCTGCAAGAAGGCCGAACTGCCCATCGCCGGCGCCGACCGGCTGAAAGTGGGCGCAGAACTGGCCGTCAAGGATATCGCGGCGCTGCTGCGGTTCCTTGCTTTGCCCGAAGATTCTCTGTCGCTCGCGGAGGCGCTGAAATCGCCCCTCTTTGGCTGGACGGAGCAGGCGCTGTTCGACCTCGCGCACCGGCGGGAGGCGATGTACCTGTGGCCGGCATTGCGCGACCGGGCAGGGGAGTTCCCCGAAACCATGGCCGTGCTGAACGACCTGCGCGCCAACGCCGACTTCCTGCGCCCTTATGACCTGATCGAACGCATTCTGACTCGTCATGGCGGCCGGCAAAAACTGCTGGGCCGGCTGGGACCGGAGGCTGAGGACGGCATCAACGCGCTGCTGTCGCAGGCGCTGGCCTATGAGCGCACCGATGTCCCCAGCCTCACCGGCTTTCTGGTCTGGATGCAGACCGATGATCTGGAGATCAAACGCCAGATGGGCGCGGCCGGCAACATGATCCGGGTGATGTCGGTGCATGGCTCCAAGGGGCTGGAAGCGCCGATCGTGATTCTGCCGGACACTGCCAAACGGCAGGCACCGCGGGATGCAGAGATCATGCTGGCCGACGGCACCCCGGTCTGGAAACTGCCCAAGGACCAGATGCCGCCCGCCATGCTGGCGGCCCGCGAAGCCGCGCAGGAGAAGCTGCAGAACGAACGGCTGAGGCTGTTGTATGTGGCCCTGACCCGGGCGGAGAAGTGGCTGATCGTCGCTGCTGCCGGCGAGGTGGGTGAGCAGGGCGACAGCTGGTACCGGCTGACCGAGCGTGCGATGCGCGACGGCGGCGCGGTGGAATTCGACGCGGAAGGCGGCACCGGCCTGCGGCTGCAGCATGGCGATTGGGACGGCCCGCCGCTGGTCGTGCCCGAAGCACAGGAAGTTGTGAAACATGATCTGCCGGAGGTCTTCACCCGCTCCGCCAGAGCCTATGCAGCGCCGGCGCCAGCGCTCAGCCCGTCCGACCTGGGCGGAGCCAAAGCGCTGCCGGGCGATCAGGGGCTTGATGAGGAGGCAGCAAAGGCCCGCGGCAGCCGGCTGCACCTGCTTCTGGAGCATCTGCCGGGACGGGCTGGCGCAGACTGGCCGCAGCTGGCGCAAAACCTGCTGCAAGGGGCAGGCGACTGTGCGGAACTGCTGGCCGAGGCCTCCGCAGTACTGCGGAATGCCGCTCTGGCAGATGTGTTTCACCCGGATACACTGGCCGAGGTTCCTGTCACCGCTGACCTGAACGGCGCCCGCCTGCATGGCGTCATCGACCGGCTGATCATCACACCGGAAACGGTCCTCGCGGTGGATTTCAAATCGAACGCCACCGTGCCCGCAACGCCTGAACAATGCCCCGAAGGCCTGCTGCGGCAGATGGGGGCCTATGCCCATGCGCTGGCCCTGATCTATCCGGGCCGCACTATCGAAACCGCACTGCTCTGGACCCGCACCGCAACCCTGATGCCGCTGCCGCACGACCTTGTGACTGCGGCATTGAAGCGGCAGTTGGAACCTTGACGATCGGTTAAGCCGTACCTAGGTTCCGACTCCAGTTGCCACACACTCATGGAGACATTCATATGTCCACCGTTGCCGTCACCGACGCCACTTTTGACGCCGAAGTCAAGAACTCCGACATCCCCGTTGTGGTGGATTTCTGGGCTGAGTGGTGCGGTCCCTGTAAGCAGATTGGTCCGGCTCTGGAAGAGCTGGCCGTGGAATTCGACGGCAAGGTGAAAATTGCCAAGGTCGACGTGGACAGCAACCCGAACGCCGCCGCTGCCATGGGCGTGCGCGGTATCCCGGCGCTGTTCATCTTCAAGGACGGCCAAGTGATCTCGAACCGCGCAGGCGCCGCCCCCAAGGCCGCGCTGCAGAGCTGGATCGAAGAGTCGATCTGAGCCTGAACCAGCTGCCGCATTTCAAAGAGCTGTCCCGGCGGGGACAGCTCTTTTTTTGGCAAGCTCTGGCGCTGCGGCAATCGCCAAACTGGCTCTTTCCTTTGCCCGGCTGCCCTGCAAGGGTCGCACACAAGGCAGATACAGGAGGCAGCATGGCCAAGACACGGGTCCTGGTGGAATTCGGCATGGGCACATCTCTCAGGCGCGAGGATTACACTGAAGCCGCCCGCCGCGCGATCAGGGACGCGCTGTGGCACAACTCCGTCAACATGGCGGAACTGTTTGATTTCTCAAAAGAAGACATGATCATCGATGCCGAGATCGGTGTGCAGGAACCGGAAGCGGTGGACAAGGACGCGCTTCTGGAGATCTTCCCCTACGGCCGGCCCAGCATCACGGTGGTGAAAGGCGGGCTCGACATAGACAAGCCCCAGGGCGGACGCACGGTGATCGCCAATGCAGCGGTGGTTGTGTCCTTTGACATGGAGGCCGCAGAATGAGCGAAAAGCGCATCATCCTGGAAATGGGCACCGGCAACGACCTTTACGGCCAAGACTATACCAAAGCCGCCCGCCGTGCGGTGCAGGACGCGCTGCATCACTCCTCCATCACGCTGTTTTCCAAGCTGGGAGTAGACCACAGCGAAATGCGGGTGGAGGTTACCATCGGCGTGCAACAGCCGGACGCGGTGGATTGCGAACTGGTGGCACAGGACCTGCCGCGCGGACGGGCCAGGGTGCGGGCGGTCAAGGGCGGACTGGATGTGGAGGATGCCGTGGAAGGCAGCCGTCATGTGGTGGCCACCGCAGCGGTCGAAGCCTGGCTGCCGGATCAGGCCGGTAAATACAAAACCAGCACCCCGGAATGAACAAAGCCGCCCGTGGCAGGGCGGCTCATTCAGGGTTTCTGGTCATCGGGGATCAGAACTTGGCGATGTCGGAACGGTCGAGGCCGATGTCTCGCAGCTGGGCATCGGTCAGCTGCGCCAGAACCTTGCGGGTTTCGCGGGCAACATACCATTCCACGATGGCGGTTTTCACATTGGCCACTGCGTCGACCACGCGGAGAACGGTGACTGCTCCGAGCGGCGCATGAATGTTTGCGGTCGTCATTTGCGCATATCCTTCTGAGAAACAGCCGACGCTGTGCCGGTTGCGAGCTTCATTTAGGATGCGGTTCCGGGTTCCACAATTGCCGGTTAAACAGCCCCGATCTGCAAATGCTGCATAGCAGCGAACACCGGCGCAAGCCTGGGATCAGCGCGGATCCTAGCCGATCTCTTGTGCCGGCGGGGGGTTGGTTCCATATAGGGGGCAACCAAACGGAGACTTACATGGCAGACGATAAATTTCCTGGCTGGCACGGCACCACGATCATCGGTGTGAAAAAGAATGGCCAGGTCGTCATCGCCGGCGACGGCCAGGTTTCGCTGGGGCAAACGGTGATCAAGGGCACGGCCCGCAAGGTGCGCCGCCTGTCGCCCGGCGGGTTTGACGTGGTGGCGGGTTTTGCCGGCTCGACCGCTGACGCGTTCACTCTGCTTGAACGGCTGGAAGCCAAGCTGGAAGCGACCCCGGGCCAGCTGGCCCGTGCCAGTGTCGAGCTGGCCAAGGACTGGCGCACCGACAAATACCTGCAGAAGCTGGAGGCGATGCTGATTGTCACCGACGGCAAGGACATGTTCGTGATTACCGGCGCCGGCGACGTGCTGGAGCCGGAACATGATGTGGCGGCAATCGGCTCCGGCGGAAATTACGCACTGGCGGCCGCCCGCGGCCTGATGGACAGCGACAGGTCCGCCGAAACGGTAGCGCGGGACGCCATGGCCATCGCCGCCGATATCTGTGTCTACACCAATGGAAACCTGACCGTCGAAACCATCGGCGGCTAAGAATTTTCCTCGAAATTCTTAGCAAAACTTCTTCTCAAGAGTTTTGCCCGGAAAGGACTGACATGACCGATCTCACCCCCCGCGAAATCGTCTCTGAACTGGACCGTTTCATCATCGGCCAAAAGGAAGCCAAGCGCGCCGTGGCCGTGGCGCTGCGCAGCCGCTGGCGGCGCAAGCAGCTTGCAGATGATTTGCGCGACGAGGTCTATCCCAAGAACATTCTGATGATCGGCCCTACCGGGGTTGGCAAGACCGAGATTTCCCGCCGCCTGGCCAAGCTGGCACGCGCGCCCTTCATCAAGGTGGAAGCCACAAAGTTCACCGAAGTCGGCTATGTCGGCCGGGATGTTGAGCAGATCATCCGTGACCTGGTTGACAGCGCCATTGCCCAGACCCGCGAGTACATGCGCGAAGACGTGAAGGCAAACGCACGCCAAGCGGCGGAGGACCGGGTTGTGGAAGCCATCGCCGGCAGTGATGCGCGCGAATCCACCCGCGACATGTTCCGTAAGAAGCTCAAGGCCGGTGAGCTGGACGATACCGTGATTGAGCTGGATGTGGCCGACACTTCCAACCCGATGGGCATGTTCGAAATCCCCGGACAGCCCGGCGGCAATATGGGGATGCTGAACCTCGGCGATCTGTTCGGCAAGGCGATGGGCGGCCGCACCACCCGCAAGAAGATGACCGTCGCCGAAAGCTATGAGGTGCTGATCGGCGAGGAGGCCGACAAGCTGCTGGATGACGAGACCGTCACCCGCAGCGCCCTGGAGTCGGTGGAACAGAACGGCATCGTCTTCCTGGACGAGATCGACAAGGTCTGCGCGCGCCAGGAAACCCGGGGCGGCGATGTCAGCCGCGAAGGCGTGCAGCGCGACCTGCTGCCGCTGATCGAAGGCACCACCGTCAGCACCAAGCACGGGCCGGTCAAAACCGACCACATCCTGTTCATCGCCTCCGGCGCCTTCCACATTGCCAAGCCGTCAGACCTGCTGCCCGAACTGCAGGGCCGCTTGCCGATCCGGGTCAACCTGCGGGCCCTGACGGAGGAGGACTTCGTCCGCATCCTGACCGAGACCGACAATGCGCTGACCCGCCAGTACACTGCGCTGATGGGCACCGAAGAAGTTGAGGTCGCCTTCACCAAAGACGGGATCGCGGCCCTGGCCAAGATCGCAGCCGAGGTGAACCGGAGCGTGGAAAACATCGGCGCCCGGCGGCTGTACACGGTGATGGAGCGGGTGTTCGAGGAACTGTCCTTTACCGCACCGGACCGTTCGGGTGAGGCGGTAACCGTGGACGCGGCCTTTGTCACAAAGAACCTGGGTGAGCTTGGCCGCTCAGCCGATCTCAGCCGTTACGTGCTGTAACCCGCCCGCACGGGTTGCGGCCGCTGGACATTGGCGGCAGGTGCAGTAGCCTGCCGCCAGTTCATTGAGGTGGGATGATATGCAAAGGCTGCGCCTGATTTGCGGTGTGATGCTGGTGTTACTGACAGCTTGCACTGACAGGTCCTTTTCCCCCACCTATCCCGCAGCCCTGAACGTGGGCACCCCCAAGACCGTGTTTGCCGCCACCAACCGCGACCAGCTGCCCGATGGCACCTTTGGCGTGGAGCGGGCAGAGGGATACAGCCTGCTTGAACTGACCGTTTCAATTCCGCCGGAACATACTCCGGGTTCCCTGAAATTCGGCTACAGGAACCCGGATCCCGTCACTGAGTTCACCATGGCAGGGCGGAAGAAATTCGAAAGTGACGCCGCCTTCGGGGCACGGTTGCAGCAGGAACTGGCCAAGTTTCCGCCAAAGGAACGCGACATCACGGTGTTCGTGCATGGCTTCAACTCGACCCAGGCCGAAACTGCGTTCCGGGCCGCCCAGCTGACCCATGATATCAACGTTCCCGGCGCCACGGTCATCTATTCCTGGCCCAGCAAGGGACAACCACTTGGCTATGCCTATGACGGCGACAGCGTTCTGTTCGCCCGCGACGGGCTGGAGCAGCTGCTGCGCAAGCTGCGTGTCGCCGGTGCCGGCCGGGTGGTGGTCGTCGCGCATTCCATGGGCGGGCTGCTGACGATGGAGACGCTGCGCCAGATTGAAATCCAGACCCCCGGGTGGACCGCCCGGAACCTGGGCGGCGTGGTGCTGATGTCGCCGGATCTGGACATTGATGTGTTCAAGACCCAGATGCGGCGGTTCCGCAAGGTGCCGCAGCCGTTCCTGATCTTTGTCTCGCGCAAGGACAACGTCCTGACGCTGTCCCAGCGCCTGCGCGGGCTGGACGGGCAAGAGCGGCTCGGCAATCTGGACAATATCGAAGAGCTGAGCAGCCTGCCGGTGGAAATCATCGACACCACCGCCTTTGCCGGCGAGGCGGAGTCACAGCATTTCGTGGCGGCTTCCTCGCCGGCGCTGGTGGCGCTGCTGAACGGCGCCCGGCAAACCGCGGACACGTTTGCGCGCGACCGGGCGCGAAACCGGCTTCAGAACATACTGCCGGGCCAGATTGTCATTCGCGAAAATGCCGTCAAGGTCGCGTTGACCGGGACGCCTGCGGACAACAGGTAACGGCCCTGCCGTCAGCGGTTGCGCCGCAGATAAACGTAATAGGCGCCCGCGCCGCCGTGACTGACGTGCGCCGGGGTGATCTGCAGGACCGCCTGCGCCAAGGGCGGCAGCGAGAGCCACTGCGGCACCTTGTGGCGCAACACCCCGCGCGGCACCGGCATCGGGCCCGGCTCGTCGCGGTCCTTGCCCTTGCCAGTTACTATCAGCACCAGCCGTTTGCCGGAGGCCTGCGCCGACAGGATGAACCGTGTGAGAGCAGGGTGCGCGGTGTCGATGCGCATCCCGTGCAAGTCCAGCTTTCCTTCCGGCTTCAGCTTGCCGCGCTTCATGCGGCGAAAGGCCTTTTCGTCCATCTGCAGCGGATCACTGGCCAGGCTGCGGGCAATCGAAGGCCTTAGGTCGTGTTTCACCGGCTTGGGTTTGGCCCGGCTGCCGACCTCGAACGGGTCCTGGCGCGGTTCGGGTTGCTTCACCGGTTTGGGTTTGGGCATCGGCGGGGCAGGGGGCGACGAATGGGTGCCCGGATGCAAACGCTCCGTGTGCTTTACGACCTTGTGCCAGAGGTCGATCTCATCGCCTGTCAATTTTCGCCGTGTCATTCAAAGGTCTTCCGGCAGCATCGCATAGGCCCGCTGGATCGGCAGCAGCACCACCATCCGGCCCGGGTCTTTCATCGTGCCGGCGGTCTCGCCGGCCTGATTACCGGTGCCGACAAAGATGTCGGCCCGCTGAGCGCCCTTGATAGCGGATCCGGTGTCCTGCGCCACCATCAGCCGGCGCAGCGGCAAATGGCCGTCCTTTTCCACCCAAACCGGCGCGCCAAGCGGGGTATAGGCGGGATCGGCGGCAATGGTGCGCATCGGCGTGACCGAGCGGTTCATGGCGCCAAGCGGCCCCTTGGAGGCCGCCACTTTGCGCACCTCGCGGAAGAACACATAAGACGGATTGTGAAACAGCAGCTCCTTGCCGTCCGCGGGATTGCGCCGGACCCAGGACTTGATGACCTGGGCGCTGACCTGATGGGCGTTGTAGACACCGCGGCGCACCAGCTCCTTGCCGATGGATTTATAGGGGTGGCCGTTGGCGCCGCCATAGCCGACCCGGATGGTCGAGCCGTCCGGAAGGCGGATCCGGCCGGAACCCTGGATCTGCAGAAAGAACAGCTCAACCGGGTCATCCACCCAGGCGATTTCCAGCCCGCGGCCCTGCATCACGTCACCGGTCAGAATTTCACGGCGCGGCAGCCACAGATCAGCGCCGCGTGCCTCTGGCGGCATCTTGTAGACCGGATAGCGGAAGCGGCTGGTGGGATAGCGGGAGCCAGTCAGTTCCGGCTCGAAATAGCCGGTGAAGAGAGCCGGGTTGCCGTCCTCGATCAGCACCGGGCGGAAAAACAGCTCAAAAAACGCCCGCGCCCCGCCCGGCGGCTGCGACCTGGCGGCCTTGCACAGGGCGGCCCAGTCGGGGTCCTTCAGATCCCTGCAAGTGCCCAGAAACACTTGCAGCGCCTGGGCATGGTCATCTTCTGCCCAGCCATCAAGCTGTTCAAATTCCAGAATGCTGGACACGGTCTCTGAGTGCGCCCCGGAGGCGGTCATCGCGGCGCCTGCAAGTGCAGCCGCCCCAAGTGCCCCCCGAAGCGCCGCAATCATGCGTCCGTCGCAACCAGCTGCCAGTTGGGATCGTCGCTGCCCATGTTGCGGGCAAAGATCCAAGTATCCTTCTGGCGTTTGATCGCCTTGGGGTCGCCCTCGACAATGTCGCCGCCGCGGTCGCGGACCACTGAGGTCATCTCGCCGACGAAGCGCATGGTGATTTCGGCGCGGCCGGTCTGCGGGTCGAACTGCGCGTCCTGCAGAGTGGTTTCCCGCACGCCGATGAAGTCGGCCTCGATCTTGTAGCCCTTGTCCTCGCGCTGCGCGACGGCATCCACGAAGCTGTCAAAGACATCTTCCGCCAGGAAGGGCTGAATGTCGTCCAGATTACCGTGTTCGAACCCCATGAGGATCATCTCATAGGCACCGCGCGCGCCCTGCACGAATTCCTGGACCTGGAAGGAGGGCTCAGCCCGTTTCATTGCCGCCAGTGCCTGGGCCTGCTCACTGCCTTCCGCCACATAATCCGTGATATCGCGGTCCGGGCCGCCCTCGATCACCTCCAGATCCGGGCGGCGGCCCCGGGCTTCGGATTGCGGCAGCGGCGGCTTTTCAAAGCCTTCGCGTGTTCCCAGAACGCTTCTCAAGCGCAGGATCAGAAACACAGCGATACCGGCCAGAACCAAAAGCTGAATCACAGGCGACTCCATGGAAACCTCATGCTAGGCGTTCGTGCTTTGTTTGAAACCAAAGCGGTCACGTCTTATGTAGGTGACGGGCGGGGGCAAGTCTACCGCCCGGGTGTATGATCGCAAGGAAACCCCCGATGTATCTCTTCCTGGCCTTTCTGATGGTTCCCATCATTGAAATCGCTTTGTTTATTCAAGTTGGCGGCGCCATCGGCATGTGGCCGACCCTGGCCATTGTGGTTCTGACCGCAGTTCTGGGCACTTGGCTGGTGAAAACCCAGGGGCGTATGGCCATGGGACAGCTGAGATCTTCGTTCCAGCAACTGTCCGACCCGGCAGAACCTCTGGCCCATGGCGCCATGATCCTGGTGGCCGGTGCGCTGCTTCTCACACCGGGTTTCTTTACCGACGCCGTCGGATTTGCGCTGCTGATGCCGCCGGTGCGGCTGGCGGTTTACCGCCACCTGCGCGCCCGTGTCACAGTCGCGCAGTTCCAGATGGGCCCCGGCAGCATGCAGGGCCGCCACTATCCCGGAACGGCCGGCCGGCCCGATGACGTCATCGACGGCGACTATGAAGATGTGACCCCGTCTGACCGGCGCGGCGGCCCCTCCGGCTGGGTTGACGGTCCCCGTTGAGGAACCCGGACCAAGCTGGTAAGCACGGTCCAAAGCATATTTTCAGGAGTATCTACATGGCCGAAAACGGCGAAGCCCAGCAGCAGCCGCAAGTCCAGATGAACATTCTGGGCCAGTTCATCCGCGACATGTCGTTTGAAAACGTGATGGCGCAGAAAGGCACCGGCGGCGAGGTTCAGCCCGACGTCAGCGTGCAGGTGAACCTGGATGCGAAGAAGCGCTCGGCCGAGAACCAGTATGAGGTTGTCACCAAGCTGACCGTCGAGTCCAAGAACAAGGAAGCCGGCAACGTCCTGTTCGTGCTGGAACTGGAATATGTCGGCGTGTTCAACATCGTCGGTGTGCCGGAAGACCAGCTGCACCCGTTCCTGCTGATCGAATGCCCGCGCATGACCTTCCCGTTCCTGCGCCGCATCGTGTCCGATGTGACCCGCGACGGCGGCTTCCCGCCGTTGAACCTGGACAACATCGACTTTGTGGCGATCTACCGCAACGAACTGGCCCGCCGCCAGTCCGAAGCTGCAGCAGCGGCACCCACGCAGTAAGGTTTCAGACCTTTGAAACGGAAAACGCCGCTGGGATTCAGCGGTGTTTTTCTTTTGCGGGCCTTCGCGGGATCAGGAGGCTTTCCACAAAGCGTCATCTCCCAGCTTGTCCACAAATGCCTCATGCGCGGCCAATTCCTCCGCGGTGATCCGTGCGGGCAGGGAGGCTGGACGCGGCACAGGGCGCCAGTCATCCTCGACCTGGGCCGAACTGGAAGAGGATTGGGCGGACAAACCGAAATCAGGCTGCCGCCCGCCAATCAGCTCCAGATAGACATCTGCCAGGATCTCGGAGTCGAGCAGCGCCCCGTGCAAGGTCCGATTGGTGTTGTCGATGTTGAAGCGGCGGCACAGCGCATCCAGCGTTGCCGGCGAGCCTGGGAACCGCTTGCGGGCCATGGCCAGCGTGTCGAGCGCCTGATCCATCGGCAGTTTTGGCAGGCCCATCCAATCCAGCTCCGCGTTCAGGAACTTCATGTCGAAGCTGGCATTATGAATGACCAGCCTGGAGTCCTGAACAAAATCCAGGAACTTCTGCCCGACCTTGGCAAAGACCGGCTTGTCCCGCAGCGTCACCGCACCGGGTTCCGGCTTTTGGGGCGGCTCCAGCAAGTCGGGGCCGATACCGTGCACCGAAAACGCCTCCGCCGGCATCGAGCGTTCCGGGTTAATGTATTCGTGAAACGTCTTGCCGGTGGGCATGTGGTTATACAGCTCCACCGCACCGATTTCGACGATGCGGTCGCCGGAAAACGGATCAAACCCGGTGGTTTCGGTATCAAGAACGATTTCACGCATGGGTCAGTTTGCTCCTGATATCTGCGAGGATTTCTGCCACCTGCGCCTCGGCGTGTTCAAGTGTGTCCGTCTCGATCACATAATCGGCGCGGGCCATCTTCTCCTCAATTGGCATCTGTTTTTGCAGGATCTGCCGGAACTGCTCAACCGTCATTGTGCCGCGGGCAAGAACCCGCTCTTGCTGGGTTTCCGCGTCCACCGTCACGCAGGCCACCGCATCCATTTCCGCGTTGCCACCTGTTTCAAACAGCAGCGGGATGTCAAAGACCAGAACGTCGCTTTTCGCGTCAGCCCGGAAGGACGCGCGGTCCTGCGCGACCAGCGGATGCACGATGGCCTCAATCCGCGTCAGAGCCTGCGGATCTGCACCAATGATGCGTTTCAGCGCGGCGCGGCTGACTTCCCCGCCCTCAATAGCGTCAGGAAATGCTTCCGACATCGGCTGAACGGCCGCACCGCCTTTGCCATACAGCCGGTGAACCGCGGCATCCGCATCCCAGACCGCGCAACCCTGCGCCGCAAACAGCTGGGCGGTGGTGCTTTTTCCCATTCCGATGGACCCGGTAAGGCCGAGGCTGAAGCTCATCCGAGCACCGCCGCCCGGGTGGCAGCGTCAACTTCAGGGCGGTGGCCGAACCAGCGTTCGAACCCCGGAACCGCCTGGTGCAGCAGCATGCCCAGCCCGTCGACCACAGTGCAGCCGGCTTCCTCTGCCGTTTCCAGCAGGCCGGTTTTCAGCGGTGCATATATCAGGTCCGTCACGACGGAATCGGACCGCAAACCGTCCAGAGGCACACGCAGCCGCGGTTTGCCCACCATACCCAGAGAGGTTGTGTTCACAATCAGCTTGCCTTCTTCGATGGCGTTGCCGGCCTGGAGCCATTCCACCACGCTGATCCGGTTGCCGAAATCCTTTTGCAACTGTTCCGCCCGCTCGCGCGTGCGGTTGCTCAGAAGGATCTCCGGGACCCCGGCCTCTATCAGCGAGGCAACTACTGCACGGCAGGCGCCGCCGGCCCCAAGCACAATGGCCGGCCCGGACTGAGGATCCCAATCCGGCGCGCCTTGATGCAGGTTGGTGATAAAGCCGTACCCGTCTGTGTTATCGGCCAGGATGGTGCCGTCTTCCCGGAAAATCAGGGTGTTGGCCGCGCCGATCAGTTTCGCCCGGTCGGTGACCTTGTCGGCTATCTCCATCACCGCTTCTTTGTGCGGAATCGTGACATTGGCCCCGACGAACCCCATTTTCGGCATTGCCCGGATGGCCTCTGCCAGGTCCGCAGGCTCCACATGCATCGGCACATAATGCCCGGCGATGCCATGCGTTTTCAGCCAGTGGCCATGGAGCTGCGGGGATTTGGAATGTGAAACCGGACAGCCGATCACACCGGCGAGCGGGATTTTTGCTTCTGTCATTGCTCGATTACCCCTTGCAAACCCAGGTAACTGATAAGCTCCATCAGCGGCAATCCCAAGACATTAAAGTAACTGCCCTCGATAGAAGCGAACAGCCGCACGCCTTCTTCCTCCAGCTTGTATGCCCCCACCGCGTGGCGGATGCTGTCCCAGTTGCGGTTGACATAATTCTCCAGATAAGCGTCAGAGCAGTTGCGCATCACCAGCCGGACCTGTCCGACATGGCGCCAGATCGGCTCACCATCCCGATAGATCACGGCGGCCGACAACAGCATGTGCCGCTTGCCGCGCATTTCTTTCAGCTGGGACAACGCGACCTCTGCACTCGCCGGCTTGGAAAGAAGTTGCCCTTCGAAATCCAGGACTTGGTCGCACCCCAAAACCAGCCTGCCCGGATGCTTGGCACTGATTTTGCGCGCCTTAGCTTCTGCCAGCGCATCGGCAATGTCCCGCGGCGGCGCTTGCTCTGCCATCAGCGCGGCCTTGATCGCCCGCTCATCCAGTCTCGGCACATCCGTTTCGAATTCGATCCCGGCCTGACGCAGCAGATGCGCCCGGATTTCGGAACCAGAAGCCAGCACAATGTGGGCAGTCATGTGGAAAACCCCGTGGGAAAGAAGCAGACGGTTTCAGGACGTTTTGTATGGTTTTCCACGCTCAAGTAAAGACTCCAGGGGTTGACGCAAATCCCGGGATTCAACCCGCTGAGTCGTCCTTTGTGAGTCAGGATAACTTTGAATCCGTGGATATGCCGGCACTCCCCGGTTCATCCCGTTGTTATCCCCAAGCACGCGAAGGTAAAGACATCCTTAACGCGCCTTATTTTCATGGCGCCGGCGGCAAAACCAGGACTCCTGTCCCTTCCGCGCTGGAATCTTATCCTTGCTGGGGATAAGCGGGGGAGGATTCACTTATCCACTGGAATCCACGCACACTACAAAAACATCATCCTTCTAATATTCATTTATTTATTAGGGTGATCAGATCTGACCGGGGAGAACTGCCCATGGACCTGAGCGATGTGATGTTCACGCTCTACCCATATGCCAAATCGCTGCACATCATGGCCGTGCTGAGCTGGATGGCTGGTCTTTTCTATCTCCCTCGTCTGTTCGTGTATCACGTGGAGCAAGCTGAGAATGTGCAGGACGCCATTCCAATCTTCCTCACCATGGAAGAGAAGCTCCTCAGGATCATCATGCGCCCCGCCATGTATGTGTCCTGGGCCGCAGGGCTGTTTATCGTTCTGACCCCCGGCATGGTCGACTGGAGCTACGTCTGGCCCTGGACCAAGGGCGCGTCGGTCATCGCCATGACCTGGTTCCATCATTGGCTGCTGCTGCGCTACCGCGACTTCAAAGAAGAACGGAACACGCTGACGGGCCGGCAGTTTCGAATGATGAATGAGGTGCCCACTGTGCTGATGCTGGTGATCGTGGTTTCCGTCATCTTCAAATTCTAGCGCAGAGGCGCTGAAACAGGCCCAGCAGCGCCGGAACGCTTGCAGCCGGCGTTTGACTCATCTGAAACGAGTCCCTATGTATGGCTTCCAGCGGGCCCGTCCGGGCAGCCGCGTTTTCCAAACCTGTCGTGTGACCGACCCCCGGATGAGCGGGGAGTAGAGGCCGTATCTATATGACCGTGCAATCCCTGAATCTGGCTGACCTCAAGGCAAAAAGCCCAAAATCGCTGCTGGCAATGGCTGAGGAGCTGGAGATCGAAAACGCCTCGACCATGCGCAAGGGCGAAATGATGTTCCAGATCCTGCGGGAACGCGCAGATGAAGGCTGGGACATTGGCGGTGATGGGGTGCTGGAAGTGCTGCAGGACGGCTTTGGCTTCCTGCGCTCGCCCGAGGCAAACTACCTGCCTGGCCCGGACGATATCTATGTCTCGCCTGACATGATCCGCCAGTATTCGCTGCGCACCGGCGACACCGTGGAAGGCCAGATCAAGGCGCCGCTGGAGACAGAGCGTTACTTCGCGCTGACCAACGTCACCATGATCAACTTTGAGGAGCCTGAAAAGGCCCGCCACAAGATCGCCTTTGACAACCTGACCCCGCTTTACCCGGATGAGCGCCTGAAGATGGAGATCGAGGATCCCACCATCAAGGACCGTTCCGCCCGGGTGATCGACCTGGTTGCGCCGATCGGCAAGGGCCAGCGTTCGCTGATCGTGGCGCCGCCGCGCACCGGTAAGACGGTGATCCTGCAGAACATCGCGCATTCGATCGAGAAGAACCATCCGGAGTGCTACCTGATTGTTCTGCTGATCGACGAACGCCCGGAGGAGGTGACCGACATGCAGCGCTCGGTGAAGGGCGAGGTCGTCTCCTCCACTTTCGACGAGCCGGCGACCCGCCACGTTGCGGTGTCCGAGATGGTCATCGAAAAAGCCAAGCGTCTTGTCGAACACAAACGAGATGTTGTGATTCTTCTCGACTCGATCACAAGACTTGGTAGGGCGTTCAACACTGTTGTGCCGTCCTCGGGTAAAGTTTTGACCGGTGGTGTCGATGCGAACGCTCTGCAGCGGCCGAAACGCTTCTTTGGTGCCGCCCGGAATATCGAAGAAGGCGGCTCGCTCACCATCATCGCCACCGCCCTGATCGACACCGGCTCGCGCATGGACGAGGTGATCTTCGAAGAATTCAAGGGCACCGGTAACTCTGAACTCGTCCTGGATCGCAAGATTGCGGACAAGCGCGTGTTCCCGGCCATCGACATCCTCAAGTCCGGCACCCGGAAAGAGGATCTTCTGGTCGACAAGGGCGATCTGGCCAAGACTTTTGTGCTGCGCCGGATCCTGAACCCGATGGGCACGACAGACGCGATTGAGTTCCTGCTGTCCAAGCTGAAGCAGACCAAGAGTAACTCCGAATTTTTCGACTCGATGAATACCTGATCCGGGCCGGCGAGAGAGAAAGGCCACCCAATGGACACGATCTTTGCGCTGGCCTCCGCTCAAGGGAAGGCCGGGGTCGCGGTGATCCGCGTCTCCGGCCCTTTGGCGCTTACCGCCGGCGCGCAGCTTTGCGGCGGGGATTTGCCGGCGCGGGGCACCAGCCTGCGAATCCTGCAGGACGAATCAGGAGAGCGCCTCGATGAAGCGCTGGTCCTGAGCTTTACTGCTCCGCATAGCTTTACTGGCGAAAATACTGTTGAATTTCAAACACATGGAAGTACAGCAGTAGTCTCTGCTGTGCTCGATTCGCTGGGACGAATCGAGGGCCTCCGAATGGCCGATCCGGGTGAGTTCACGCGCCGCGCGCTGGAAAACGGTAATCTGGACCTGGCTCAGGTCGAGGGTCTTGCCGATCTGATTGACGCGGAAACCGAAGCACAGCGCAAGCAAGCGCAGGTGATCCTCGCCGGCGGGCTGGGGAAGCTGGCGGAAGCTTGGCGGGTCAAACTGATCCGCGCTGCGTCTTTGATCGAAGTGACCATCGACTTCGCAGACGAGGACGTGCCGGTAGATGTTACCCCCGAGGTTTCAGAATTGCTGGCGGATGTTCAAGCCGGCCTCAAAAAGGAGACTGCCGGTGTCAGAATTGCCGAACGAATCCGCAGCGGTTTTGAGGTGGCAATCGTCGGCGCTCCGAATGTCGGTAAGTCCACGCTGCTGAACGCGCTGGCCGGCCGGGAGGCGGCAATCACGTCTGAGTATGCCGGCACCACCCGGGATATTATCGAAGTCCGTATGGATCTTGCCGGCCTGCCCGTGACTCTACTTGATACTGCGGGGCTGCGCGACACCGATGATCACGTTGAAGGGATCGGTATCGCCTTGGCCCGTAAACGGGCGCAAGATGCTGATCTGCGCGTGTTTCTGGCGGAAAGGGACGAAGTCCTGGATGTCGAAATGCAGCAGGGGGACATCCGGCTGCTGCCCAAGGCAGATTTGCGCGACGATGCCGGCGATGCGATTTCCGGCCAGTCAGGGCAGGGGATTGACCGGCTGGTTGATCATATCTCCAAAGTGTTGCAAAACCGGTCAGCCCAAGCTGGTATCGCGACGCGGGCACGGCATCGGGATGCCATGCTTTCGGCGCTCGTCAGCTTGTCTGAAGCGCAAGAAATCCTGCAACGCGGCCCCGAGTTCTATGATATAGCGGCCGAGGAAATGCGATCGGCCATTCGGGCACTGGAAATGCTGGTTGGGCGGATTGGCGTAGAGAATCTCTTGGACGAGATTTTCTCGAGTTTTTGCCTGGGGAAATGAAGGAGTGTTTCACGTGAAACATTCAGCTTATGACGTGATCGTAGTAGGCGGCGGCCACGCCGGCACCGAAGCCGCCCATGCAGCAGCACGGATGGGTGTTCGCACAGCACTGGTGACGCTGGACCGCAATGGTATCGGCGTCATGTCCTGCAACCCAGCGATTGGCGGGCTGGGAAAAGGGCATCTGGTTCGGGAGATTGACGCGCTAGACGGTGTGATGGGGCGGGTGGCCGACCTCGCCGGCATTCAGTTCCGCTTGCTGAACCGCCGCAAAGGCCCCGCAGTGCAGGGGCCGCGCGCGCAATCGGACCGGGCGATCTACCGGAGGGAAATGCTGCGGCTGACGGTGGCGCAGGAGAATCTGGATATCGTTGAAGGGGAGGTCACTGACTTTCTCCTGCAAGGGAATGCCGTCGCCGGCGTGATCCTTTCCGACGGCAGCGAAATTCCGAGTAAGTCGGTCATTCTGACGTCGGGAACCTTTTTGCGCGGCGTTATTCACATAGGTGACGTTTCTAAACCGGGCGGCCGCATGGGGGACAAGCCGTCGGTCAAGCTGGCGGAGCGTCTGGATAACTTTGCTCTGCCGTTGGGCCGCCTGAAGACTGGCACACCGCCGCGATTGGATGGACGGACTATCAACTGGGATATTCTGGAAGCGCAGCCAGGAGACGAGGATCCTGTTTTCTTTTCCTTCCTGACAAAATCGACCAGTGCAAAGCAGGTGTCTTGCGGGATCACCCACACCAACGCGAAGACCCACGAGATCATACAGAAGAATTTGGAACGGTCTGCAATGTACGGCGGGCACATCGAAGGGGTTGGCCCGCGTTATTGCCCGTCGATCGAAGATAAGGTTGTCCGCTTCGCAGATAAAGACTCTCATCAGATCTTCCTGGAGCCTGAGGGCGTGACAGACCACACTGTCTATCCGAACGGCATCTCCACCAGCCTGCCGCAGAATGTTCAGGAGGATTATGTTCATTCGATCCGTGGATTGGAACAAGCGGTCATCCTTCAACCGGGATACGCCATTGAGTATGACTACGTTGATCCTCGGGCTCTGACTCTGGAGCTGCGGCTGAAAGACGTGCCCGGGCTGTATCTTGCCGGCCAGATCAATGGCACCACTGGGTACGAGGAGGCCGCAGCCCAGGGGATGGTTGCCGGCCTGAACGCCGCGCGTGCCAGCTTGGGGGAGGGCCCCGTCAGCTTCAGTAGATCAAACAGCTATATCGGTGTTATGATCGATGACCTGACCACGAACGGAGTGACCGAACCCTATAGGATGTTTACGTCCCGCGCGGAATTCAGGCTGTCCCTGCGGGCTGATAACGCTGATCAGAGATTGACTCCCTTGGCCATCGAGATCGGCTGCGCCGGCAAACAACGCCAGGCGGTCTTCCTGGAAAAGAGCGACCGATTGGGGCAAGCGTGTACCGTTCTGGAAGCGCAGAGCTTCACCCCGAAACAGGTTGCCGCAGCAGGGATTAGGGTGAATCAGGACGGAAACCGGCGCTCCGGGATGGAGGTTCTTGCTTTTCCTGATGTGGCATTTGAGGATATCGTGCCCCTCATGCCTGATCTGGAAAGTGTCGATCCGGATATCCGCCGGCAGGTCGAACGTGATGCGCTTTATGCGAATTACATTGCGCGGCAGGAGCGGGAAATATCCGCGATGAAGCGGGATGAAGGGTATGTAATCCCAGCGGATTATGCCTATGACGGTATTGAGGGGCTTTCGAATGAACTGCAGCAAAAACTGTCAGTAGCACGCCCGGAAACCTTGGCGCAAGCCGCGAGGATTGATGGGATGACGCCGGCAGCTCTGGCGCTCCTTTTGGCTCGTCTTCGCCGGGACCAATCGCGGCAGGATAAATCTGCATGAACGAGAAACGAATCCTCGAGGAATTGAATGTTTCACGTGAAACATTGGCGAGGCTGGAGATCTTCGAGCAGGTCATAAAGAAATGGAATCCCAAGATCAACCTGGTTTCCAAGTCCAGCCTGAAACTCCTGTGGTCGCGGCATATTGCGGATTCCGTTCAGGTTTTCCGCTGTGTTGATGCCCCCGATCACTGGGTGGATATCGGAAGCGGGGGCGGATTTCCGGGTTTGATTGCTGCGATTCTGGCTGCAGACGAAGCCCCGGAAATGAAGACCACTTTGATTGAGAGCGATCAGCGCAAGTCAGCGTTCCTTCGTACCGTTGCACGGGAGTGCGATGCGAAGGTCACGGTGATTTCCAAACGTATTGAGCAAGCTGACCCGCAGAACGCGGAGGTTCTGTCGGCGCGCGCGCTGGCGGATCTGTCCCTCCTTTTGGAGTTCGCTGAGAGGCATCTTGGCGCCGGAGGAACTGCTCTGCTCCCCAAGGGGGAAACCTGGAAAAAAGAGGTGGATAACGCGCGGCAACGATGGCGGTTTGATGCGGAACCAGTTAAAAGTTTGACGGAACAAGAAGCAGTAATCCTAAAGATAAAGGGAGTGGCCCGTGTCTGATTATTCCCGCCCGGAGGGGCCTCGTATTATCGCGGTCGCAAATCAGAAAGGCGGGGTAGGGAAGACAACAACGGCGATAAACCTTGCTGCCGCCCTAGTCGAGTGCGGGCTGCGGGTCCTGGTTGTCGAT
Source organism: Leisingera sp. UBA4491 (assembly GCF_002388965.1). Taxonomy (NCBI): domain Bacteria; kingdom Pseudomonadati; phylum Pseudomonadota; class Alphaproteobacteria; order Rhodobacterales; family Roseobacteraceae; genus Leisingera; species Leisingera sp. UBA4491. The sequence continues at coordinate 109,807 of NZ_DGNN01000013.1, forward strand.
CTTGATCCGCAAGGGAATGCTTCGACCGGGCTCGGGATTGATCCCGCCGACCGGGATCTGACAACTTACGATCTTCTGGTGGAAGATGCCTCTCTGACGGATGTGATTCGTCAGACTGAAATCGAAGACCTGTGCATCATCCCGGCGACGGTGGATCTCAGCTCCGCGGATATCGAACTTTTCACCAATGAAAAGCGCAGCTTTCTGCTGCATGACGCCCTGCGTCAGACGGCTATGGATGACTACGATTGGGATTATGTCCTTATTGACTGCCCGCCGTCTCTGAACCTTCTGACCGTAAACGCGATGGTAGCGGCGCATTCCGTTCTGATCCCGCTGCAAAGCGAATTCTTTGCGCTGGAAGGGGTCACGCAACTGATGCTGACGATTCGAGAGGTTCGCCAATCTGCGAATCCCAATTTGCGCATTGAGGGAATCGTTTTGACGATGTTCGACCGGCGCAACAACCTGTCGCAGCAGGTCGAGCAGGATGCGCGCGACAACCTGGGAGATTTGGTGTTTCAGACAAAAATCCCCCGTAACGTGCGGGTGAGCGAAGCGCCTTCCTACGCGCTCCCTGTTTTGAACTACGATACCAACTCGCTGGGAGCGCAGGCCTACCGCGCCCTGGCCGAAGAACTCCTGAATAAACATCACAAGATAGCGGCCTAAATGCAGAAAAAGAACCGGAGGCAACCATGGCAGACAAAAAGACGAAACCGCGCGGGCTGGGCCGGGGGTTGTCGGCGTTGATGGCAGATGTGAACCCTGCACCGGTGAGCACCCAGGCAGAGGCGCCGCGGAATGCAGAAGTGCTGGTGCCGATCGAAAAGATTGTTGCCAACCCGAACCAGCCGCGCCGCCAGTTCCTGCAGGCGGATCTGGATGACCTGACGGCGTCCATTAAGGAAAAGGGTGTCCTGCAGCCGCTGATCGTGCGGCCGAAGGCAGGCGGTGTTTACGAGATCGTGGCCGGCGAACGCCGTTGGCGCGCTTCGCAAGCGGCGCAGCTGCATGAAGTTCCGGTCCTGATCCGCGAATACTCCGATCTGGAGATGATGGAAGTTGCCATCATCGAAAACATCCAGCGTTCTGATCTGAACGCGATGGAAGAAGCGCAGAGCTATAAGCAGCTGATGGAGAAGTTCGGTCATACTCAAGAAAAGATGGCCGAGGCGCTTGGTAAGAGCCGCAGCCACATCGCTAACCTGGTGCGGCTGCTGCATTTGCCGGAAGACGTTCAGATCCTGGTACAGGAACGAAAACTGTCGGCCGGGCATGCGCGCGCGCTGATAACCTCTGATAACGCTTCAGACCTGGCGCGGAAGATCGTTAAGGGCGGATTGTCGGTCCGGGCAACAGAAGCTTTGGTCAAGAAAGACGCTGCCGGAATCCGGACGGCGCCAGCCAAAAAGCAAAAGGCTGTAGCAGAGAAAGATGCGGATACCCGGGCTCTGGAAGGGGACCTGTCTGCGATGCTGAAGATGAAGGTCTCGATTGACCACAAGCCTGGTGGAGAGGCCGGGTCCGTGACGATCAGTTATGAGAACCTGGATCAGCTGGATGAGCTGTGCAATATGCTCAGCCGTTAGGGCGGGACCAGATAAAGGTCAGTACAGCCGTGAGAACCACCGCCTGGATGCCCAATATATGACCGGGCGCGCCAAGCAGAAGAGATAGCCCAAAGACGGCGGCAATCGAAACGGTTGCCGCCTTTTTTGCGCCCGGCCGGATAGCGCCGCGTTCCCGCCAATCCAAGATCATCGGGCCAAAAACATTATGGGCAACGATCCAGTTGTGCAAACGGTCGGAGGAATTGGCAAAGAAGAATGCGGCGAGCAGGAGGAAAGGCACGGTTGGCAGAAGAGGCAGAACAATCCCAATAACCGCTAAGGCCACGCAGCAGAGTCCTAAGCCGGCATAAAGGAAACGCATTGCCTCAATCCATCAACAAGTCGCGGAGCACCGCGTTCAATACGGCGCGCCCTTGAGCGGTCGCGCGAAGCCGCTTTTCAGAGATAGTTACCATACCCAGATCTACAAGGTCGTTAAGCTTGCTTTCCGAGAGGTGCCGGCCAGAAAGCTCAGTAAAACGCACCATATCCAGCCCTTCTCTCAGCCGCATCCCCATCATCAGGTATTCTGCCGCAGCATCTTCCGTGGCTAGGGGAACTCGCAGGGATTCTCCGTTACCGGCGTTTGCGGCTTGCAGCCATGCGCCCGGGGCAAGGTGGGTTTCTGTGGCATAACGAACGCCGCCCAACGTCAGTCTTCCGTGGGCGCCTGGGCCGATACCGGCATAGTCTCCGTAACGCCAGTAGATAAGGTTATGGCGGGACTCCGCCCCTGGCCTGGCGTGGTTGGAAATCTCGTAACATGCCATGCCGTGCGCCGCGGTTAGGTCCTGGGTGGCCAGGTACATGTCAGCGGCGGTGTCATCCTCTGGCAGGCCGCGCAGCTTGCCTCTGGCGTAACGGTCGCCAAAGGCTGTGCCATCCTCGATGGTGAGCTGATAGAGAGAAAGGTGGTCAATGGCCATCGAGAGGGCCTCTTTCAGCTCTGCTTTCCAGGCCTCCAGAGTCTGCCCCTGACGCGCGTAGATCAGATCGAAGCTGACCCGGTCAAAGCACTCCCGGGCGATGTCGAAGGCCGCCCTTGCTTCTGCGACACTGTGAATGCGGCCGAGCCTGCGCAGGTCTTCGTCGTTCAGGGCCTGAATGCCCATGGAGACCCTGTTGACGCCGGCGTCCCGGTAGCCGGCAAAGCGGCCGGCCTCGACGGAGCCCGGGTTTGCCTCCAGAGAAATCTCCATGTCGTTGGCGAAAGGCCAGATTTCACGTGCCCGCTCGATGACGGCGGCGACGGTTTCCGGCTGCATCAGGGACGGGGTGCCGCCGCCAAAGAAAATCGTGTTAAGAACGCGGCCGGGGAGCTGCTCGGAGAGTCTGTCGAGTTCAGCCAGATAGGCTCTAACCCAAAGCTTCTGGTCTATTCTTGCGGAGACATGACTGTTGAAGTCGCAATAGGGGCATTTGGCCTGGCAAAAGGGCCAATGCACGTACAGGCCAAAGCCCCCATTACGCCAGTCATCCACTGAAACAGCCCTGCACGAACTGGGCCAGCGCCTTGCCGCGGTGGCTGATCGTGTTCTTTTCCGCGGGGTCCATCTCGGCGCAGGTGATCTCGTAACCGTCCGGCTGGAACATCGGGTCATAGCCAAAGCCATGCCCGCCGCGGACTGGCCAGACCAGCTGGCCCGGCATCACGCCTTCAAATACCTCGTCATGGCCGTCGGGCCAGGCGACGACCAAGGTACAGCGGAACTGGGCAGTGCGGGGCGCGCTGGCGCCTGCTGCGGTCAGCTCGTCATTGGCGCGGGTCATCGCCATCTTGAAGTCGCGGCCGTTCGGGGTCTCAGCCCAGTCGGCGGTGTAAACGCCGGGGGCGCCGTTCAGCGCGTCGATCGTGATGCCGGAGTCATCGGACAGGGCAGGGAGACCGGTTGCCCTGGCGGCGGCATGGGCCTTGATCCGGGCATTGCCGACAAAGGTGTCTTCGGTCTCTTCCGGTTCCGGCAGGTCCATCTCGCCGGCGCCGATCACCGTCACGCCGTAGGGGGTGAGGATCTCCGCGATTTCGTTCAGCTTGCCCTTGTTGTGGGTGGCGACAAGCAGCTTGCCGCCTTCCAGTTTGCGGGTCATTTGGACGCGGCCTTCTGCATCTCTGCAAGCTCGACAGCGCCTTTGGCGGCCAGGTCCATCAGCTCATTCATCTGATCGCGAGAGAAGACAGAGCCTTCAGCCGACATCTGCACTTCGATCAGCTTGCCGGAGCCGGTCATGATAAAATTGCCGTCGACGCCAGCTTCGGAGTCTTCAGGGTAATCCAGGTCCAAAACCGGCTGGCCGGCATAGATGCCGCAGGATACAGCGGAGACCGGGTCCAGCAGCGGGTCGATGTGAACGTCGCCGGCTTTTATCAGCTTGTTGACCGCCAGCCGCAGTGCGACCCAGCCGCCAGTGATCGAGGCGCAGCGGGTGCCGCCATCGGCCTGCAGCACGTCACAATCGACGGTGATCTGCCGTTCGCCCAGGGCGACGCGGTCCACGCCGGCCCGCAGGGCACGTCCGATCAGGCGCTGGATTTCCACGGTGCGTCCGCCCTGCTTGCCCGACGAAGCTTCGCGGCGCATCCGGGTGTTGGTGGCGCGGGGCAGCATGCCGTATTCGGCAGTGACCCAGCCCAGGCCGGTGCCCTTTATGAAGGGCGGCACGCGGTCCTCGATGGTGGCGGTACACAGGACGTGGGTGTCGCCAACCTTGATCAGGCAGGAGCCCTCGGCGTGTTTGGTAAAGCCGGTCTCGATCGACACGGGGCGCATTTCGTTCAGTTGTCGTCCTGAGGGTCGCATGGCACATCCTTTGTTAGCTGGCTTGGGGATATCCCCCGGACGCGGGGCTATGCAAGCCCGATTGACCTTTTGCCGCTCTGCTCTTTAATGACATCCGGGTAGCGGGTTCCTATGTTTAAACCGTAAGAAATACTGGACGAACAATGAGCAATCCGAGCAACATTCTGGAGGACCTGAACGACCGCTCCCGGGAGGTGTTCCGGGCTGTGGTGGAAAGCTATCTGGAAAGCGGCGATCCGGTGGGCAGCCGAACCCTGACGCGGTCGCTGAGCGAAAAAGTCAGCGCGGCGACTGTGCGCAACGTGATGCAGGATCTGGAGTTTCTGGGTCTGCTGAACAGCCCGCATGTCAGCGCTGGCAGGGTGCCGACGCAGCTGGGATTGCGGATGTTTGTCGATGGGCTGCTGGAAGTCGGCGATCTGAATGTGCAGGACCGCGAGAAAATCGACGCGACGCTGGGCCGCAATGCCGGCGATGTGGGCGGGATGCTGGACCGGGTGGGGGCGGCGCTGTCCGGGGTGACACAGGGCGCGTCGCTAGTGCTGACACCCAAGCATGAGGCCGAGATCCGCCATATCGAGTTCGTCTCGCTGGCGCATGACAGGGCACTGGTGGTGCTGGTGTTCTCCGATGGTCATGTGGAAAACCGGCTGTTCACCCCGCCGCCGGGGCAGACCCCCAGCTCTATGCGGGAGGCAGCGAATTTTCTGAATGCGCTGATTGAGGGTAAGACCCTGAGCCAAGTGCAGCGGGAAATTCAAAAGGAGATCACGGCGCGGCGTCAGGAAATCGACAGCCTTGCACACGCAATGATCGAAAGCGGCCTGGCAGTTTGGGAGGATGACGGTAGCGAGCAGGCCCGTCTGATCGTGCGTGGCCGGGCGAATCTTTTGGCGGAGCCGGGTGCGGCGGAGGAGCTGGAGCGGATCCGGACCTTGTTTGACGACCTGGAGCGCAAGCGTGATATCGCTGAATTCCTGGAACTGACCGAAGACGGCGAGGGCGTGCGTATTTTTATCGGTTCGGAGAACAAACTTTTTTCACTTTCGGGTTCCTCTTTGGTGGTGTCTCCCTATATGAACGCGGATCGAAAGATAATCGGCGCGGTGGGGGTGATCGGCCCGACGCGCCTGAACTACGGACGGATCGTGCCGATTGTGGACTATACGGCACAACTGGTCGGCAAGCTGTTGTCGGACCGGAGTTAGAGGTGAAAAATGGCAGAGCTCAAGGACGAAGACTTTCTGGATGACATCGCCGCCGCCGAGGCGGAGGAGATGGCAGCGCAAACTGAGGAGTTTGACGACGCCTCGCTGGAACTTGATGCGCTCCGGGCAGAACGGGATGAGCTGAAGGACCGCTTTATGCGGGCGCTGGCGGATGCGGAAAACGCCCGCAAGCGCGGCGACAAGGCACGCCGCGAGGCGGAGCAGTATGGCGGCTCGAAGCTGGCCCGCGACATGCTGCCGGTCTATGACAACATGAAGCGCGCGATCGAAGCCGCAACCGACGAACAGCGCGAGGTGTCCGCGGCCCTGATCGAAGGTGTCGAACTGACCATGCGCTCGCTGCTGGGTGTGTTCGAGAAACACGGTATCCGGGTCGTTTCGCCGGAGGTTGGCGACAAGTTCGATCCGCAGGTGCATGAGGCGATGTTTGAGGCTCCGGTGCCGGGCACCAAGGCCGGCGACATCATCCAGGTGTCGGCAGAAGGCTTCATGCTGCACGACCGTCTTCTGCGTGCGGCGCAGGTTGGCGTGTCGTCCACTCCGGCCAGCTGATGAACAGGCCCTGGCGGGCCTGTGCCTCCGGCGGGAGTATTTCAGGAAAGATGAAAGAGCGGTCCCGGCTGGGGCCGCTCTTTCGTTTCAGGTAGCAGCTTCTTTCAGCTTGTAGAGCATCTCCAGCGCTTCCCGTGGCGACAGCTCATCCGGATGAATGGCTGCAAGCATTTCTTCGGCAGGAGAAGGACCGGCCGGCGCCTTGGGCTGCGGCGGCGGGGCGGCCGCAAAAAGGGGCAGGTCGTCAATCTGGATCTTGGACCCGCCTTCGCGGCTGCCCTGCTCCAGCATGTCGAGAACATCCCGTGCACGTGCAACCACCGACGCGGGGAGACCGGCGAGCTGCGCGACCTGGACGCCGTAAGAACGGTCAGCGGCGCCCTTTCGCACCTCATGCAGGAAGATCACCTCACCTTCCCATTCCTTGACAGCCACGGTGGCGTTGTCGACGCCTTCCAGCTTGGCCGCGAGCTGGGTCAATTCGTGGTAATGGGTGGCGAACAGCGCCCGGGACCGGTTGACCTCATGCAAGTGTTCCAGCGTGGCCCAGGCGATGGAGAGGCCGTCATACGTGGCGGTGCCGCGGCCGATTTCATCGAGAATGACCAAGGCGCGGTCGTCTGCTTGATTCAGGATGGCGGCGGTTTCGACCATCTCCACCATAAAGGTAGAGCGGCCGCGCGCTAGGTCATCCGATGCCCCAACACGGCTGAACAGCTGGCTGACAATGCCGATATGAGCGCCGTCTGCGGGGACGTAGCTGCCCATCTGGGCGAGCAGGGCTATCAGTGCGTTTTGCCGCAGAAAGGTCGATTTACCGGCCATATTCGGGCCGGTCAGCAGCCAGACGGCTGCGCCGTCCTGAGCGGTGAGGTCGCAATCATTGGCCACGAAGGTCTCGCCGCCTTGCTGGCGCAAGGCCTGTTCCACCACCGGGTGGCGCCCGCCCTTGACGTGAAACGCGCGGCTGTTGTCGACCTTGGGGCGGGTCCAGTTCTCGCCGCGGGCCAGATCGGCCAGCGCCGTCAGAAGGTCCAGTTCCGCCAGCCCGCGGGCGGCGGTGTTGAGGCGGGCAGCAGTGTCCAGAATGGCGCCGGAAAGCCTTGTATAGAGCCGCTTTTCGATTTCCAGCGCCAGGTTCCCGGCGTTCAGGATGCGGGTCTCTATCTCGCTCAGCTCCACCGTGGTGAACCGCACCTGGTTGGCGGTGGTCTGGCGGTGGATGTAGGTCTCGTTCAGCGGCGGGGACATCATCTTGTCCGCGTGGGTCGCAGTCGTTTCGATGAAGTAGCCCAGCACGTTGTTGTGTTTGATCTTCAGGGAGGAGACGCCGGTGTGCTCCGCGTATTTCCGCTGCATGGAGGCGATGACCGAGCGGCCCTCGTCGCGCAGGGTGCGGGCTTCGTCCAGGTCCGGGTCATAGCCAGACGCGATGAAACCGCCATCGCGGGCCAGCAGGGGCGGTTCGGCGACCAGGGCGGCGTCCAGCAGCGACAGCAGGTCATCGAACCCCTGCAGATCCGAGACTGCTCCGGCCACGAGTGCGGGAAGCTCCATCCCGCTGCAGAGACCTGCGATCACTTCTGCCTGCGACAGCCCGTTGCGGATAGCGGCCAGGTCGCGCGGGCCGCCGCGCTCCAAGGCTAGGCGGGAAAGCGCACGGTCAAGGTCCGGCGTCTTGCGCAAAGCGGCGCGCAGATCTTCGGCAGTCCGCGTGTGCTCAACCGCGAAATCCAAGGCTGCGAGACGCTGATGGATGGTGTCGAGGTTGCGTGAGGGGCTGGACAGGCGCTGTTCCAGCAGCCGGGCGCCGCCGGGTGTAACCGTCCGGTCAACTACTGACAGCAGCGAGCCTGCACGGCCGCCGGACAGGGAACGGGTCAGCTCCAGATTGCGGCGGGTGGCGGCGTCGATCTGCACGACCCGGTCCTGGGCTTCCTGCTGCGGCGGCTGCAGCAGCGGCAGTTTACCTTTTTGGGTGATCTCCAAATAGTCGATCAGCGCGCCCATCGCAGAGACTTCGGCCCGGGTGAAGGTGCCGAAGCCGTCCAGTGCGCTCACGTTGAATAGGGAGCAGATCCGCTTTTCCGCTGCGGTGCTGTCAAAGCTGGCCTTGCCCAGTGGGGTAAGCGGAATTTTGTATTCATCGGTCAGCGGGCGGGCGGCATCATAGGCTGGCCCATCCGCAACGATCAGTTCCGAAGGCGCCAGGCGGGCCAGCTCCGGAGACAGGCGCACCCGGGCAACCGGCATCACGTGAAACGCGCCGGTGGAAATATCAGCCCAGGCCAGCGCGGCCTCATCCCGCAGTTCGGAATAAGACACCAGGAAATTGTGGCGCCGCGCCTCCAGCAGGGAGTCCTCGGTTAGTGTGCCGGGGGTGACCAGCCGCACAACATCGCGTTTCACCACCGATTTCGAGCCGCGTTTCTTGGCCTCGGCCGGGCTTTCCAGCTGCTCCCCAACAGCGACGCGGAAGCCTTTGCGGATCAGGGTCAGCAGGTAACCTTCGGCGGCATGAACCGGCACGCCGCACATCGGAATATCGTCACCGTTGTGCTTACCGCGTTTGGTGAGAGCGATGTCCAGCGCCTCAGCCGCGTTCACGGCATCCTCAAAGAACATCTCGTAGAAGTCGCCCATCCGGTAGAAGAGCAGCGCGTCGGGATGCGCTGCTTTGATTTCCAGATACTGCGCCATCATGGGCGTTACGGTCATGAAAAGTCCCCCGGGGTCGTCTTTGCAAGACATCTACAATGGGGGCGGAGCGAGGAAAACCCGGATATGGCTGCCGCCAGGGGACCCGGCGGCAGCCTGCTGTCAGTAGAGGTTGCGCAGCGTGTCAGGCATCGTGTTCACGATGGAGAGCGACAGCGTGCTGAGCTGCTGCTGCGACTGCAATGCCAGCAGCTTGGTTGCGGCCTCTTCGATGCTGGTGTCGATCATCGAGCTGACGCCCCGGGTGAGCGCATCCGACTGCTTGCTGACGTAATCGCCCTGACCAGCGAGCTGATTGGCGCTGGATCCCAGAGCCGCCGAACCTTCGACTGCGTAGGCAAGAAAGCCTTCGATTTCTCCCAAGGCGGTCAGGGCGCTGGCGCTGTCGGTGATTGCGGTCCGGTTGCCAAGATCGAACTGCGGGCTGCCTTCAAAATCCACACCGTCAACGCTGAGGGTGGTCAGGCTGCCGTCGCTGGAGATCGCAGACGGAACTGTCAGTCCGGTGCCGCCGGCACCGTCGACATCGGTCTTCAGGAGGTTCACCCCGTTAAAGCCGGAAGACGAGATGATCGAATTGATCTGCTCGGTCTTCTTTGCCATGGCGGCCTCATACTTGCTGAAGTCGCCCATGCCGCTGCTGGCCATGATGGCCAGTGACCGCATTTCGGTCAGGGTTTCGGTGATCTGCTCTGCGCCGGCTGAGGCAACCGCCACGGTAGCCTCGCCCAGCGACAAAGAGTCCGACACCGATCGCAAGCCGGAAATATCCGAGTTCATCAGTTCGGAGATCGCCCAGAGGGCCGCATTATCCTGTGCGGAATTAATGGTCTGACCGGTGGAAATGCTGTCTTGCGTTTGGTTGAGCTGAGAATTGACTCCGCCCAATGTCTGCAAGGCCACCATCGCCCCGGAATTGTTGTGGAAACTTATCATTCCTCACTTTTCCTTTGATCCTATGCCCTTGGCGGGCGGACAAACGCCGTTCTGACCGTTGCTTTCTGGCCCAGACTTCCCGGCCTCAGCGCCACCTGGAAGACAGGTGCGCCTTAAGACCTATTAAGGAATTACAGCATTCCGCGGTCTGCTTTGAGGCGAAATCCTGACGGAATCTATCGTCTTTTAGCCGCTTTTTTCTAAAATCTGGCGATACAGATTCTTGAAACCCCGGATTGAGGGGCGCGGTGGGCTGGGATAAGACGGTCGGCGACGAGGAGAGGACAAGAGATTAAATGCCCAAGAACAAGATCACCGACGCGGAAGCCCTGGCGTTTCACCTGGAGCCGTCTCCGGGCAAATGGGAGATCAACGCGACCGTCCCGATGACCACCCAGCGGGACCTGTCGCTGGCGTATTCTCCGGGCGTTGCGGTGCCTTGCGAGGCAATCGCTGAGAATCCCGAAACAGCCTATGACTATACCAACAAGGGCAACCTGGTTGCAGTGATCTCCAACGGCACTGCGGTGCTGGGCCTGGGCAATCTGGGCGCGCTGGGCTCCAAGCCGGTGATGGAAGGCAAGTCGGTCCTCTTCAAACGCTTTGCCGATGTGAACTCGATCGACATCGAGCTGGACACCGAAGACCCGGACAAGTTCATCGAGGCGGTCAAGCTGATGGGCCCGACCTTTGGCGGCATCAACCTGGAAGACATTAAGGCGCCGGAATGCTTTATCATCGAGCAGCGCCTGAAGGAAGAAATGGACATTCCCGTCTTCCACGATGACCAGCACGGCACCGCGGTGATCTGTGCGGCGGGACTGATCAACGCGCTGCATCTGTCGGGCAAGAAGATCGAGGAGGTGAAGATCGTCCTCAACGGCGCCGGCGCTGCCGGTATTGCCTGTATCGAGCTGCTGAAATCCATGGGCGCGCGGCATGAAAACTGCATCGCATGCGATACCAAGGGCGTGATCTATCAGGGCCGTACCGAGGGCATGAACCAGTGGAAATCGGCGCACGCTGTCAGCACCGATCTGCGGACCCTGGAAGAGGCGATGCGCGGGGCCGATGTGTTTCTGGGGGTCTCGGTCAAGGGTGCCGTGACACAGGACATGGTGGCCTCGATGGCTGACAACCCGGTGATCTTTGCCATGGCAAACCCGGATCCGGAAATCACCCCGGAAGAAGCGCATGAGGTGCGTGTGGATGCCATCGTCGCCACTGGACGCTCGGATTATCCGAACCAGGTCAACAACGTTCTGGGCTTTCCCTATCTGTTCCGTGGTGCGCTGGACATTCACGCCCGTGCGATCAATGACGAGATGAAGATCGCCTGCGCCCATGCGCTTGCCGCGCTGGCGCGCGAAGATGTGCCGGATGAGGTGGCGCTGGCCTATGGCAAGTCGCTGACCTTTGGCCGTGATTACATCATCCCGACCCCATTTGATCCGCGGCTGATCCATAGGATTCCCCCGGCGGTTGCCAGGGCTGGCATGGATACCGGTGCCGCACGCCGCCCGATCGTGGACATGGACGCCTATGAGGTTGGCCTGAAGTCCCGCATGGATCCGACCGCCTCAATCCTGCGCGGGTTGAACGCCCGGGCCCGTTCTGCCCAGTCGCGGATGATCTTTGCCGAGGGCGACGATCCCCGCGCGCTGCGCGCGGCGGTGATGTACCAGCGTTCCGGCTTTGGTAAATCGCTGGTTGTCGGCCGGCAGGAGGACGTGCGGGTCAAACTGGAGGCAGCCGGCCTTGGCGATGCAGTGCGCGAGCTGGAGATTATCAACGCCGCCAACACACCCCATTTCGAAATGTACAAGGATTTCCTGTACAGCCGCCTGCAGCGCAAGGGCTTCGACCGCAAGGACATCCACCGGCTGGTGGGCCGCGACCGACATGTGTTCTCCAGCCTGATGCTGGCGCATGGGCATGGTGACGGTCTGGTGACCGGTGCGACCCGCAAATCCGCGCATGTGCTGGACCGGATCAACCATGTGTTCGATGCCGATGCCGATCACGGTGTGGCGGGTGTCACCGCGCTGCTGCACAAGGGGCGGATCGTGCTGATCGGCGATACTCTGGTGCATGAATGGCCTGATGAAAACCACCTGGCCAACATCGCGGAGCGTGCAGCCGTGGTGGCCCGCCATATGGGTCTTGAGCCGCGGGTGGCTTTTGTCAGCTTCTCAACCTTCGGCTATCCGGTGTCGGAACGCGCGGAAAAGATGCATGTTGCGCCAACCGTCTTGGACAAGCGGGGCGTCGACTTCGAATACGAAGGCGAGATGACCGTTGACGTGGCTCTGAACGAGCGCGCGCAGCGGTACTACCCGTTCCAGAGGCTGACCGGCCCGGCCAATATCCTGATCGTGCCGGCGCGCCACTCGGCCTCGATCTCGGTCAAGCTGATGCAGGAGATGGGCGGCGCCACGGTGATCGGCCCGATCCTGTCAGGCATCGACAAGCCGATTCAGATTTGTTCGACTACCTCCACCACCAATGACATTCTGAACATGGCGGTGCTGGCAGCCTGCAATATCGGGTGATCTGATATGGCGATTTGGAACCTCGGCTCGATCAACGCGGACATGGTTTACTCCATGCCGCATCTGCCGGCGGCGGGGGAAACCCTGGCCGCCCTGCGCCTTGACCGGTTTCTGGGCGGCAAGGGCGCCAATATGTCCGTCGCCGCCACCCGGGCCGGCAGTGAGGTTCACCACATCGGCGCAGTGGGATCTGACGGCGATTGGGCGATTGAGCGGCTGAAGGCCTACGGAGCCGGCACGGAGCACATTGTCCGGGTGGAAGCACCAACCGGCCACGCCATCATTGCTGTGGAACCGGGGGGAGAGAACCAGATCATTCTGTTCCCTGGTGCCAACCGGTTGATCAGCAAAGACCAGCTGAACCAGGCGCTGGACATGGCAAACGCCGGCGACATTCTGGTGATGCAGAATGAAACCAATATGCAGGCAGAGGCGGCGCAGCTGGGCCGGCAGATGGGTTTGCGGGTGTGTTATGCCGCGGCTCCGTTTGATGCGGGTGCGGTTCAGGCGGTGCTGCCGTATCTGGATTTCCTGATCCTGAATGAGGTCGAGGCCCAGCAGCTGCAGCAGGCCACCGGCAAGTCGCCCGGGCAAATTGGCATTAAGGACGTGATCATCACCCTCGGCTCCAAAGGCGCCCGCCACATCGACGGTGAAACAGGCGCCGTTCTGGATGTGCCCGCGCTGCCAGTCACTGCGGTCGACACAACCGGGGCCGGCGACACCTTCACCGGCTACGTCCTGTCCGGCCTGGACCGGGGGCTGGCGATGGCAGAGGCGATGGATCAGGCCAGCCGTGCCGCGGCACTCATGGTCACCCGCCACGGCACCGCGGATGTGATCCCCGAGCTGGCAGAGGTTCAAGCCGCCCGTTTCTGATCCGGGCGGCCTGCCGCGTTCCGGCTGCAACCGCCAAGGGGGCAGGGCCCCGCACTAATGCCCCTTGGCAAAAGGCGCCGCGGCGCCCCAAAGCTGCCCGACCCTTGCGTCCCGGCCGCAGGCCCGGCGGTACCGCTCGTATGCTGCGGCCTGCCGCTTGGGTCCAAACCGGGTGAACACCAGGCTGTCCCCCTTGTAGTAGTCCTGGTGATAGTCCTCGGCTTTGTAAAAGGTCTTCGCCGGCAGAACCGGCGTCACGATCTTTTGTCCCAAGGCCTTCTGCGCGTCGGCTTTTACTCTGTTGGCCAGGGCCGTTTCCGCCTTGTTAGAGACGAAAACAGCTGTGCGGTAGCTCTCGCCGCGGTCGCAGAACTGGCCGCCTGCATCGGTTGGGTCGACCGAGCGGAAGAACATCTCCAGCAGCCGCTGCCGGGACACTTTTGCCGGGTCAAAAATGATCTGCACCGCCTCGTAGTGGCCGCTGCCGCCTTGGGTCACGTCCTTGTAGGTCGGGTTCGCCACCTTGCCTCCAGTGTACCCTGACACCGCTTCGATTACTCCTGGCACGCTTTCGAAATCGCTTTCCACACACCAGAAGCAGCCGCCAGCCACTGTAAGGACTTCAGTGGACTGAGCCTGCAGCGGATTAGTTTGCGCCGCAGTGCCGATGGCGATCAAACCCGCCAGGGCCAAGGGTTTAAGTCTCTCCAGAACACGCATCTCCGCCTCCATCCTGCTTCGATGCCACCCTGCCGGCAGTTGCCGCGCCTCTCAACCCGGCATGCGCAATTCTCACAAACAGGTGACAGCAAGTTACCGGTTGGAAATTGGATCCAATTTTACTAACGTGCCGCCAGCAGGAGGATTCCATGACCAAAAAGATGAGCACCCATCAGGCCGAAGAAGACCGGCGCAACGACGAGATCCTGATCTACCTGAACGGCGAAATCGTTCCCAAGGCCGAGGCCAAGGTCAGCGTTTACGATAGCGGCTTCATGCTGGGCGATGGCGTCTGGGAGGGGCTGCGCCTGTACAACGGCGCCTGGGCCTTCATGGATGAGCACCTGGACCGCCTGTTCGAGGCCGCCAAGGCCATTGATCTGGACATCGGCCTGGACCGGGAAGGTGTCGAAAACGCCCTGTTAGAGACGCAAAAAGCCAATGGCATGACAACGGATGCCCATACCCGGCTGATGGTCACGCGGGGGGTGAAAACCCGGCCTTTCCAGCATCCGTCCTTGTCGCAACAGGGGCCGACCATGACGATCATCATGGAACACTCGCGCCCGAACCTGCCGCGCCCGATCAAGCTGGCCACGGTGCCGCATATCCGGGGCCTGCCGATGTCCCAGGACCCCAAGCTGAACTCCCATTCCAAGCTGAACTGCATTCTCGCCTGCATCGCGGCAGAGAAAGCGGGCGCGGATGAGGCGCTGATGCTGGACGTGAATGGCTTTGTAAACACCACCAACGCGTGCAATTTCTTCATCGTGCGCAAGGGGGAGGTTTGGACTTCTACTGGGGACTATTGCATGAACGGCATCACCCGCCAGAAAGTGATTGATCTGTGCCGAGAGAACGGCATTCCGGTGCATGAGCGGAACTATTCACTGGTCGACACATATGGCGCGGATGAAGCCTTCCTCACCGGCACATTCGGCGCGCAGACCCCGGTGGGGGAGATCGACGGGCGGCAGATCGGCAGCGGGCAGATGGGTCCCATGACCGAGCGTATCAGGAGCCTCTACAAGAACCTGATTGAGAAGGAGTGTGCGTGATGCGGATTGCCATGTGGTCAGGACCGCGGAACCTGTCGACCGCGATGATGTATGCCTTTGGCAACCGCGGCGATTGCGCAGTGGTGGATGAACCGTTTTATGCTGCCTATCTGGCGATGACCGGTCTCGACCATCCGATGCGGAGTGAGATTCTGGATAGCCAGCCGCAGGACCCCGAAGCTGTGGCCAAGGCGCTGCTTGGGCCGGTCCCGGGGGCGAAGCCCTACTATTATCAAAAACACATGACCCAGCACATGATCCCGGGCGTGCCGCGTGACTGGATGCGCGAGGCGGTCAATGTCTTTCTGATCCGTCACCCGGCGCGGGTGATTGCCTCTTATGCGGCAAAACGGGAAAATCCCACGCTGGAGGATATCGGCTTCCGCCAGCAGGCAGAGCTGTTTGACCTGGTGCGCAGCTGGGGGCAGACGCCGGTGGTGGTGGACAGCCACGATATCCGCGAGAACCCGGCGGCAAAACTGGAGCAGCTGTGCGACGCAATCGGCATCCCCTATTCCCCGAAGATGCTGAGCTGGCCCAAAGGCGGGCACAAGGATGACGGCGTGTGGGCTGAACATTGGTATGGCGCGGTCTGGAGTTCCACCGGATTTGCCGGCGCCGAAGGGCCGCTGCCAGACGTGCCGGACGCGCTGCAGCCCGTGCTGCAGGCGGCAATGCCCTATTATGAGCAGATGAAAGCTGTGAAGATCTGATGGTTGGAGGGGGCTTTGCCCCCTCGCGCCTGCGGCGCTCACCCCCAGGATACTTAGGGCAAGAGGAAGCGGCTCAGCCGATCAGCTTGCTCAGTTTCATGGCGACGCCCATGTCGCCGGACACCTTGATCTTGCCCATCATCACCGCGGTCATCGGGTTCAGCTTGCCGGCGAGCAGCTTTTGCAGATTGTCCGCGGACAGACGGAGCGTGCAATCAGTGTCCCGGTCCTGGGTTGTGGCATCCCCCTGGGCGAGCACAATCACGCCCTCGTCGCCGCAATCGAATTTCAGAGAGCCATCGAAGGTTTTTCCGGTCAAGCCGTCGCGAATGCCTGCTGCGATGTCTTCAAGTGCCATGTTGTCCTCCCTTGCCTGACGTGAGCGTTAGGCAGGCAAGGCGGTCCGGGCAACATTGACCAAGGGGGAAGCGGACGGATTACCCGCCGGCAAGCGCGTCCCGGGTGAGCGGGCAGGGCTGACCGTCGTAGAAGGCATCTAGCACTTGCTGAAATTCTGCCGGTGCGCCGGACACAGCAGCAAAAAGCGTCATCGAGGAGCGTAGCTTCTTGGCGTCGATGCCGCCGAGGATCTGCTCAGGCTTTTTACTGCGGTGCTGCAGCATCAGCTGGCTGACCTCGACCAAGCGGGCGCGCAGTTTTTCGTGGTTCAGATAAGCTGTGGCCTCAACCAGATCCTCGATCCCATAAAGCTGCGCCATGTGGGACCGGCCGAGCTCGGCCAGTTGGGGGAAGACGAACCACATCCAGTGGCTCGTCTTCTGACCTGCAGAGAGTTCGTTCAGGACAGCCGCCCAGACGGTGTCCTGAGCTTCGACGAACATGTCCAGCTCTTCCGCGAAATCATCCTCGAAATCGCTGTCTATGCCGTCGTGATCACTCACTTTTTGATCCGGCGCTCACGAGCGGCCAGCAGTTTGAGGCGCAGGGCGTTCAGCTGAATGAAGCCTGCGGCGTCTTTCTGGTCGTAGGCGCCGGCGTCTTCCTCGAAGGTCACATGCGCTTCGGAGTAGAGCGAATTTTCCGACCAGCGGCCAACGGTGGAGGCCAAGCCCTTATAAAGCTTCACGCGCACGGTGCCGGAGACGAACTCCTGGCTCTTGTCGATGGCGGCCTGCAGCATTTCACGCTCAGGGCTGTACCAGAAGCCGTTGTAGATCAGCTCTGCGTACTGCGGCATCAGCTGATCTTTCAGGTGCATCGCGCCGCGGTCCATGGTGATGGATTCGATACCGCGGTGGGCTTCCAGCAGGATGGTGCCGCCCGGGGTCTCGTAGATGCCGCGGGACTTCATGCCGACGAAACGGCCTTCGACAAGGTCGAGGCGGCCGATGCCGTGCTTACGTCCGTATTCATTGAGCTCGGTCAGGATAGTGGCCGGGCTCATCGCCTCGCCGTTGATGCTGACCGCATCGCCCTTTTCAAAGCCGATTTCGATGTATTCGGGGGTGTCCGGCGCCTCTTCGGGGTGCACGGTGCGCTGGTAGACGTAATCGGGCGCTTCCTGCGCCGGGTCTTCCAGTACCTTGCCCTCGGATGAAGTATGCAGGAGGTTTGCATCGACCGAGAAGGGGGCCTCGCCGCGCTTGTCCTTGGCAACGGGGATCTGGTGCGCCTCGGCAAATTCCAAGAGCTTGGTGCGCGAGGTCAGGTCCCACTCGCGCCAGGGCGCGATTACCTTGATGTCGGGGTTCAGCGCATAGGCGGCCAGTTCGAAGCGGACCTGGTCGTTGCCCTTGCCGGTGGCGCCATGGGCCACGGCGTCGGCACCGGTGGCTTCGGCGATCTCAACCAGACGCTTGGAGATCAGCGGGCGGGCGATGGAGGTGCCCAGAAGATACAGGCCTTCATAGACCGCATTGGCGCGGAACATCGGGAACACGAAGTCGCGGACAAATTCCTCGCGCACATCTTCGATGTAGATGTTTTCCGGCTTGATGCCCAGCATTTCCGCTTTCTTGCGGGCGGGCTCCAGCTCCTCACCCTGGCCGAGATCGGCGGTGAAGGTGACAACTTCGCAGCCGTATTCGGTCTGCAGCCATTTCAGGATGATCGAGGTGTCGAGGCCACCGGAATAGGCGAGCACAACTTTCTTGGGCGCGGACATGGATTTCCCTCTCAGGTCAGAACGCCTGCGGCGTATCGGGTTTTGCCCAGAAGAGCAAGGTTTTCCGGGGTTTTCTAATCTGCGGGACACGCTTAACGTGCGCGGCAAAACGGAAAGACATTTTGGAGAATACCCCAATGAAGGGCTGGTCGATTTTCTCGCATTCCGTGAGCATGGTGCTCCGGAATTTCCAAGCTGCAATCCAGATATTCCTGGTCCCAACGCTGCTTGTGTTCGCAGTGGTGTTTGCCGTGGTCTATGCTGTTTTTCAATCAGGGATAATACCAGTGGGGCAGGCAGTGAACATGCCGCTGGGCAGCGTGTCTACTGGCTTTTTACTGCAAATGGCAGCAGTCTGGGTAGTCGTCATGCTGATCAGCATCTGGGGTGTTGTTGCCTGGCACAGGTATGTGCTTCTGGAAGAGATGCCTGAAGGCTGGATTCCCCGGCTCCACACCTCCAATATCCTCATCTACTTTCTGCGAGCGGTCCAGCTTGCCATCGTTTCGGTGATCTCCCTGATCGTGGTCGCCTTCATCGGAAGCGCGTTTGCGGAGACAGCGGGGTACTTCGGGGTCGCCATTCTGATTGTTCTGTTTATTGCCGTTGCCCTGTTTCTCTCGCGGCTGCTGGTCATTCTCCCCGCTGCGGCTGTTGGCAGGGCAATTAGCCTGAGTGACGCCTTGGAGGCGACCAAGGGCGCAATCCCGGCGCTGTTTCTGCTTGGTGTGTGTGTGTTTCTTGCACAGCTCGTGGTGGAGCTGGCGTTGTCGGCGGTTGCCGGAATCCCGGTCTTTTCGCTCGTACTGCAATTGGGATTTGCAGTCATGCTGAGCCTTCTGAACGTCAGCATCATGACTACGCTTTACGGCCATTACGTCGAAGGCCGCCCGGTCTGATCCCCAGTATTCTTATGTATGCTTTGCTCCCGCCCCTTGCCTTGGGGGCGGGGTTGCGCCACTGAAGGATACATGAGCGATTTCAAGACCCAGGCCCGTGCTGCCGAACAGGCGATGCGCGATGTGTTCCCTGCAACACCCTTGCAGCGCAATGTGCATCTGTCCGAACGTTTCGGCGCCGACATCTACCTCAAACGCGAGGACCTGAGCCCGGTCCGTTCCTACAAGATCCGCGGCGCACTGAACGCGATGCGCAAACAGCCGGAACAGGAGCTGTTTGTCTGTGCCTCCGCCGGCAATCACGCTCAGGGCGTTGCCTTCATGTGCCGGCATATGGGCAAGCGCGGTGTCATTTTCATGCCGGTCACCACGCCGCAGCAGAAGATCCAGAAGACCCGCATGTTCGGCGGAGACAATATCGAAATACATCTGGTCGGCGACTATTTTGACATCTGCTTGGCCGCTGCGCAGGAATGGTGCGCGCAGGAAGGCGGGCATTTCCTGTCGCCCTTTGACGACGCCGATGTGATCGAGGGTCAAGCCTCCATTGCAGTGGAGATTGAGGCGCAGCTGGGAAAGGCTCCGGATCACATCCTGCTGCCGGTGGGCGGCGGCGGCATGTCGGCGGGCGTTTCCTCCTGGTTTGGTGAGGATGTTCACAGTCTGTTTGTCGAGCCGGACGGCGGCGCCTGCCTGCGCGCGGCACTGGCGGCGGGCAAGCCGGTGCCGCTCGACACCGTTGATACCTTTGTCGATGGCGCCGCGGTGGGACGGATCGGTGACTTGCCCTTTGACATTCTGAAGGACGTGCCGCTGCCGGATGTCCTGGCAATCTCCGAGGACCGGATCTGCGCAACCATCATTGAGATGCTGAATGTCGAGGGCATCGTGCTGGAACCGGCTGGCGCGCTGTCGGTCGAGGCGCTGCAGGATGTGCGGTCCTGGATTCGCGGCAAGACGGTGGTCTGCGTCACCTCCGGCGGAAATTTCGATTTCGAACGGCTGCCCGAGGTCAAGGAACGGGCGCAGCGCTATTCCGGGGTGAAGAAATACTTCATCCTGCGGCTGCCGCAGCGGCCTGGCGCGCTGAAAGAGTTCCTGGGCATCCTGGGGCCTGAGGACGACATCGCCCGCTTTGAGTACATGAAGAAGTCGGCCCGCAACTTCGGCTCTGTTCTGATCGGGATCGAAACCAAACGGCCGGAAAATTTTGAGCAGCTGTTCGCGCGGCTGGATGCGGCTGGGATGACCTATACGGACATCACCAGGGACGAAACGCTGGCGCAGTTCGTGATCTGAGACCTGCGGCGGAGGTCAGAATTTCTCCGACATGCCCGTCAGAAAGGCTGACTTGGAATCCTGAAACTTGGCGATGATGGCAGGAACGTCGACACCATCCGCACCGCCCTGCGCGGACTTTCTCTCCCCGTCGAGGCAGAGTGCGGAAAAATCTGCAAACCCGAGGTTGAGCGCGCTGCCTTTCAAAAAGTGCAGATCCTGCTCCAGCCGGCTGCGGTCGCCGTCTTGCAGCTTTCCGATAACCTCTTCGACTTCTTCGAGAAATATCTCTACGACTTCCTCGAAATCCTCAGCACCCACTTCTTCGCGCAGCTCGGTCACGCGTGGCCAGTCAATCATGTCTCTTGTCCCTACGATCAGTCGCCATGCGCGATTTCTTAAGTTGATTGCAGTAAAAATATAGTGAAATAAAGGGGGAAGCTCAAATTTTAGGTTTCACCGCCTGTTAAATTTCTGGACCGATAGTATCACAAGACTGTCTGATTATGCCATTTGTGAGGTGCCTTCGGTGCTGCCAGAAAGTTCGATGGACAACGAGGACCACACAGTGGCCGGATCAATACGCCGTGTGCTGGTTGTCGACGACAGCCGCCTGCAAAGACGCATCCTTGTCGCTTCACTCAAGAAATGGGGTTTTGAGGTCGTCGAGGCCGAGAGCGGCGAGGCAGCGATGGAGATCTGCCAGGCGGAAACGCCGGATCTGATCCTCAGCGACTGGATGATGCCGGGCATGAACGGGCTGGAGTTCTGCCGCGCCTTCCGGGCCCGCTCAAGCGGGGATTACGCCTACTTCATCCTGCTGACCTCCAAAAGCGAAAAGAACGAGGTTGCCGAGGGGCTTGATGCCGGCGCCGATGATTTCCTGACCAAGCCGGTGAGTTCTGATGAGCTGCGCGCGCGCATTTCCGCGGGGGAGCGGATTCTGCGCATGCAGCGGGAGCTGTCAGAAAAGAACCGTATCGTCTCCGAAACCCTGGGTGAGCTGCAGCGGGTGTATGATGCGATCGACAAGGACCTGATCCAGGCGCGCAAGATCCAGGAATCGCTGGTGCCGGAACTGTCCAAGACCTTTGGCTCTTCGACCGTCAGCCTGCTGCTGAAACCCTGCGGGCACATCGGCGGCGACCTAGTGGGCATGTTCTCTCCCGGCGTGAACAGAATTGGCTTCTACTCCATTGACGTGTCGGGTCATGGCATCACCTCCGCAATGATGACGGCGCGGCTGGGCGGATACCTGTCCTCCAACTATTTCGATCAGAACGTCGGCATGGAAAAGCGGTTCAACCGTTTCTACGCCCTGCGCCAGCCGGAAGAAGTGGCCAGCCTGCTGAATGCCCGGCTGATCGCCGACACCGGCATCGAAGAATACTTCACCATGGCCTACTGCATTGCTGACTTGCGCAGCGGGGTCGTCAAGATGGTGCAGGCCGGGCATCCGCACCCGCTGCTGCTGCGAAAAAACGGCAAGATGGAATTTATCGGCAAAGGCGGCGTTCCGGTGGGGCTGGTGCCGGATATCGGCTACAGCCAGGAAGAATTCACCATGGAGCGCGGCGACCGCCTGCTGCTGTTCTCTGACGGTTTCACCGAGGCGCGGCTGGAAGATGGTTCCATGCTGGAACCCGAGGGCCTGCTTGAACTGGTCGAGAAATGCGGATCCGGCCAAAGCGGCAAGGAATTCCTGGACGATCTGTACTGGCACCTGACCCAGGTAATGAGCAAAGAGCACGGGCTGGAAGATGACGTTTCAGCCACCTTGTTCGAATATCAAGGCCCCTGAACCTGCCTCAGCTTCTGACTGATGGTATCCCGGCCGCGGCTGGGATTTTGTGTATTTGGGAGGTGGGTTTAGCCAGATTTCACAGGCGTGCTGCCAGCCGGGCTGCAAAATGGCGGTCGCCGGCGTTGCCCAGCCTGACGGCAGCCTCCTGCGGATCGATCCACAGCGCTTCATGCCCGTCCTCCAACGGCGGGCCGATGCGGCGCAGCGGTCGGGCCACATAAATGTGGCACAGCTTCTCGGCCCACAGATCGTATTCCGGCATATAGGCAAAACGCCGGAATACCCCCAGTTTGCGCGGGGCGGAGATTTTCCAGCCGGTTTCTTCATACACCTCCCGGTGCAGGGCAGGGACCGGCGATTCGCCAGGGTCGATGCCGCCGCCCGGCAGCTGCAGGTCGGGGTGGGGGTCGTACTGGCAGGTGATCAGCAGCTTGCCGCCGCGCGGCAGCAGCGCATAGGCCCCCGGCCGCATCCGGTAGCGCTGGCCTTTTTGCGGGGTGTCGCCAAAACGTCTGATCACGGGCAGCCCCCTTCACTCCAGCGGCGTTTCTCCTATATAGCCCCGGTATGCCAATCCCCGGCGCTTAAGGAAACCCCATGACTCTTGGTTCTAAAATCGCGTGGGACGACACTGTCCTGCCCTTCCAGCTTGATGTATCCGACATGCGCGGCCGCGTGGCGCGGCTGGACGGCGTGCTGGATGGTATCCTGAAACAGCATGATTATCCGCCAGCGGTTGAAGCTTTGGTCGCTGAGATGGCGCTGCTGACGGCGCTCATTGGCCAAACGATTTCGCTGCGCTGGAAACTGTCGCTGCAGGTACAGTCCAAGGGCGCGGTGCGGATGATTGCCACCGATTATTATGCACCGCAGAAAGAAGGTGAGATCGGCAAGATCCGCGCCTATGCCAGCTTTGACCGCAGCCGCCTGACCGATGGCGATCCGTTCGAGCAGGTGGGCGAAGGGTATTTCGCGATTCTGATCGACCAGGGCACCGGCACCCAGCCCTATCAGGGCATCACCCCGCTGGCCCAAGGCTCGCTCAGCGCTTGCGCCGAGGCGTATTTCGCCCAGTCCGAACAGCTGCCCACGATGTTCAAGCTGAGCTTTGGCAAATCGGCTGAACCCGGCGTGCCCGAGCATTGGCGCGCCGGCGGTGTGATGCTGCAGAGCATGCCCAAGGCGTCGCCCTTCGCGGCCCAGGGCGAAGGAACGGGCGAGGTTCTGCAAGCCTCCGATCTGGTGACCGGCGACGAGGAAGAGAACTGGAACCGCGTCACCATGCTGCTGAACACAGTTGAAGATCTGGAATTGATCGGCCCGTCGGTCACCCCCGCCGACCTGCTGGTCCGATTGTTTCACGAGGAACAACCCCGCGTCTACGATTTCCAGCCGGTGCGCTTCGGCTGCACCTGCTCGGAAGATCGTGTGCGCCAGAGCCTGTCGATCTACTCGGCGAAGGACATTGAGAAGATGACCACGGATGACGGCCGGGTGACTGCGGACTGCCAGTTCTGCGGTGCGCATTATGACCTGGATCCCGCGTCGCTGGGCTTTGAAGCGGAAAATCCGCCCAGTGAATGAGGCGGCTCGGAATCTTAAGGACAGAATAGCCGCTGCGCTGCAGCTTCAGGGCGGCGGCTCTTCCGACTTTGACCTCAACCCAGGCACGGTGCTGCCGGAGGGGCGCAAGCTGCGGGATGCCGGGGTTCTGGTGCCGGTTTCCATTGCGTCGGGCGTGCCGCGGCTGATCCTGACCAAACGGTCCTCGGCGCTCAAGCACCATCCGGGACAGATCGCGTTTCCCGGCGGCAAGGTCGATGCGGGCGACAAGGACGCCTGCGCTGCCGCCCTGCGCGAGGCCTGGGAGGAAATCGGACTGCCGCAGGACCTGCCCGAAATCCTTGGCTGTCTGCCGGAGCACGAGACAGTGACCGGATTCTCCGTCACCCCGGTTGTTGCGCTGATCCGCGAAGACTTCGCGGCCCGACCGGAAGCCGGGGAAGTGGCCGAAGTGTTTTCAGTGCCGCTGGGGCACGTTCTGGACACAGAAAACTACATCATCGAATCGCGCCGCTGGCGCGGCACCCGCCGGCGCTATTATACCGTTCCCTATGGGCCCTATTACATTTGGGGCGCCACCGCGCGGATGCTGCGCGGCTTTGCGGCACGGATGGAGAGCTAATGCGGATTGACCAGCCCTGGCTGAACGACCAAGCAACGCAGGCGGTGTTCGAGGCTGTCACGGCGGATGGCGCGCAGGTGCTGTTTGTCGGCGGATGCGTGCGCAACGCACTGCTGTGCGAGCCGGTCTCCGACATGGACATCGCCACCGACGCGCGGCCGGAGCAGGTGATGGAACTGGCCGCCCGCGCCGGGATCAAGGCGGTGCCGACCGGGATCGACCACGGCACAGTGACTCTGGTCAAAAATGGCATCCCGCACGAAATCACCACCTTCCGCAAAGACGTGGCGACCGATGGCCGCCGGGCTGTTGTGGCGTTTTCCACCGACATCACTGAGGACGCCCGCCGCCGCGATTTCACCATGAACGCGATCTATGCGCGCCCGGATGGCGAGATCGTCGATCCGCTGGGCGGGCTTGCGGATCTGACCAAGCGCCGGGTGCGGTTCATCGGTACCGCGGAACACCGCATCCGCGAGGATTACCTGCGCAGCTTGCGGTATTTCCGCTTTCACGCCTGGTACGGCGATCAGGCAGAGGGATTTGATCCGGATGCGCTGGCGGCGATTTCCGCCAATCTGGACGGTCTGGCCTCGCTGTCCAAAGAGCGGGTCGGCGCGGAGCTGTTGAAGCTGCTGGCGGCGCCCGATCCTGCGCCGTCTGTTGCAGCAATGCGGCAGGCAGGCGTTCTGGCGCAGATTCTGCCCGGCGCTGATGACCGGACGCTTGGGCCGCTGATTCATTTGGAGGCCGGGCGAACGGCCTCTGGCATCCGCCGCCTTGCCGTGCTGGGCGGGGAAGGCCTGCAGGAGGCCCTGAGGCTGAGCAAGGCGCAGGCCTCTCACCTAGCCGCAATCCGGAAGGCAGCGGCTGGCACTGCGCAGGCAGGAGAGCTGGGATACCGGCTGGGTGCGGAGAAGGCGCTGGATGCGCTTCTGCTGCGCGCTGCCCTGTTTCAACAGCCGCTTTCCCCTGATTTAGAGACTGATATTGCGCTGGGCGCCAGAGCGGTTTTCCCGGTAAAAGCCCGCGATCTCCTGCCCGGTTTAGCCGGGCCGGAATTGGGGGCAGCGATGAAGAAAATGGAAGCAAACTGGATCGCTTCCGGGTTCACTCTTTCGCGCGAGGAGTTGCTGGCTTCCCTCCGCTGACAAGGGCTGTCAGCAGCGTCACAACCTTGGGGGGTGACACGGCGGCAAATCTTGCGTACCCATAGGGCAGCCACCACATGACGGAGGAATGCTGATGTATTACGGGATCTGGTTTCTTTAACGCCTGAGACCTTGCCCCGTTTGACGTGGGGGCCTTGGGCCGCCCGCTGTCTGCATCTGTATTCCGAATTGCTCGAACGACTGGAGCATCCGCATGTTTCGCTTCGTTGAAAATCTTATTGACCCTTATTGCGCCTACCCGGAAACCAACACGCCGCCGACGCGGCTGTGGCCTTTCCTGCGCGACTATTGCAAGCCGTTCAAATCCGTCTTTGTCCTGACCGCGCTTATGTCGGTGGTGGTCGCCGGGATCGAGGTCGGGCTGATCTACTATATGGGCCGGATCGTCGACCTGATGTCGGGTACGCCCCAGCAGGTGTGGGACGACCATGGGACTGAGCTGATCCTGGTCGCCCTGTTCATTCTGCTGCTGCGGCCAGTGATTCAGCTTTTGGACGTCGCGCTGCTGAACAATGCGATCCTGCCGAACTTTGGCACGCTGATCCGCTGGCGGGCGCACAAGCATGTGCTGCGCCAATCGGTGGGCTGGTTCGAGAATGATTTTGCCGGCCGGATCGCCAACCGGATCATGCAGACCCCGCCCGCCGCTGGGGAAGTGATCTTTCAGGTGTTTGATGCGATCACCTTTTCCCTGGCTTACCTGGTTGGCGCTGCGGTGCTTCTGTGGGTGGCCGATGTGCGGCTGATGCTGCCGCTGGCTGTCTGGTTCGCGCTTTATGCGCTTCTCGTGATGTGGACCGTCAAACGGGTCGGGCCGGCCAGCCAGGCGTCGTCAGACGCGCGCTCGACCGTGACGGGGCGGGTGGTTGACAGCTATTCCAACATCCACTCGGTCAAGATGTTTGCCCATCACGACCGGGAGCTGACCTATGCCCGCGAGGCAATCGAAAACACCCGCAAGACGTTCCAGACAGAGATGCGCATCTTCACCATCATGGATGCCACGCTGGTCACGCTGAACGGTCTGCTTATTATCGGCGTCGTCGGCTGGGCCGTGATGCTGTGGATGCAGGGGACGGCCTCGGTCGGTCTGGTGGCGGCGGCCACGGCGCTGACCCTGCGGCTGAATGCAATGACCGGCTGGATCATGTGGGCGCTGACCTCCTTCTTCCGCCAGCTGGGGGTTGTGGCCGAGGGGATGGAAACCATCGCCCAGCCGATCGACCTGGTGGATGCTGCCAATGCGGAACCGCTGAAGCTGACCAAGGGAGAGATCGAGCTGCGCAACCTTTCGCACCATTACGGGCGGGAGGCGGGCGGGCTGGACAGGATCAGCCTGACCATCCAGCCGGGCGAGAAGATCGGCCTGATCGGACGCTCTGGCGCCGGGAAATCGACCCTGGTGAAACTGCTTCTGCGGTTCTATGACGCTGACAGCGGTCAGATCCTGATCGACGGCCAGGACATCCGGGCGGTGACACAGGAAAGCCTGCGCAGCTACATCGGTATGGTTCAGCAGGACAGCGCGCTGATGCATCGCTCGGTCCGGGATAATCTGCTGTACGGACGCCCGGACGCGACCGAAGCGCAGATGATCGCCGCTGCCAAACAAGCGCAGGCGCATGAGTTCATTCTGGACCTGGAGGACCCCCAGGGCCGAAAGGGCTATGATGCCCACGTGGGCGAGCGCGGGGTGAAGTTGTCCGGCGGCCAGCGCCAGCGGGTGACTCTGGCGCGGGTGATCCTGAAAGACGCGCCGATTCTGGTGCTGGACGAGGCTACCTCGGCGCTGGATTCCGAGGTTGAGGCGGCGATACAGGAAACGCTTTACGGCATGATGCAGGGCAAGACGGTAATTGCGATTGCACACCGGCTGTCCACCATCGCGCAGATGGACCGTATCCTGGTAATGGATCAGGGCCGTATAGTTGAAGAAGGCTCGCATGAGGCGCTATTGCAGGCGCAGGGGCTTTATGCCCAGCTATGGGCGCGCCAGTCCGGCGGCTTCCTGAGTATTGAGGCAGCAGAATGACAATTGGCAACCTGATCGACGCCTTCCGCCCGGCAGAGGGCCCGCCGCCGCAAAGGCTGGGATCCTTCCTGCGCTGGTGTCTGGCCGGGGCATGGCCCATGCTGGTGCTGGCGGCGGCTTTTTCAGCACTTGCCGGCGGGATGGAGGCGGGTACCGCCTTTATCCTGGGGATGGTCATCGACACCGCAATCGCCAGCGGGCCGGAACAGTTTTTCTCGGCCGGCAATGTGGCGGTCATCGCATTGGCGCTGGGCTTCTTCCTTATTGTACGCCCGGTGCTGTTTGGCCTGTCTGCCGCCTCCAACGCCATTATCGTGCAGCCCAATGTGAACCCGCTGGTGCTGTCGCGGCTGAACCGGTGGACGCTGGGTCAATCGGTGCGGTTCTTCGACGATGATTTTGCCGGCCGGATCGCTCAGAAGCAGATGCAGACGGCAACTGCCGTCACCTCCGTGACCACTGAGATGATCAATGTGGTGGCCTTTGCGCTGGCCTCTCTTGCGGGCTCTTTGGCCTTGTTAGGCTCTATTGATTGGCGCATCACCGCAGTGTTCCTGGTGTGGCTGATCGCTTATTTCGCGCTGATCCGCTGGTTTCTGCCGCGCATCCGCAAACGCTCTGGCGCACGGGCCGGGGCGCGGGCGATGGTAACCGGGCAGGTTGTCGACTCGATCACCAACATCAAGACGGTCAAGCTGTTTGCCCATGCCGACCATGAGGAACGCACCGCCCAGGACGCCATGGTGCGTTTCCGCGACAAGTCGCTGCATTTCGGTTACCTCTCCGCCAGCTTCCGCTTCTCCCTGATGTGCCTAGCAGGCATTTTGCCGGTGCTGCTGATCGGCGCAACGCTGTTTCTGTGGCAGTCGGGCACGGCCACCGAAGGCGACATCGTGGCGGCTGGCGCGGTCTCGATCCGCATCGCTCAGATGACCGGCTGGGTCAGCTTCACGCTGATGGCGATCTATTCCAACGTGGGCGAGATCGAGAACGGCATGAAAACCCTGTCCGTCCGCGACAGGGTTGAGGATAAGCCCGGTGCCAAGCCGTTGAAGGTCAGCAAGGGTGAAATTGCTTTTGACCAGGTGGAGTTTGCCTATGGCCGGGATGTGGGCGGGGTGCAGGGCGTTGGCCTGACCATTCATCCGGGGGAGAAGCTGGGCATCGTTGGTGCCTCAGGGGCCGGGAAGTCCACGCTCGTATCGCTTCTTCTCAGGCTCTATGAAGGGGAGAACGGGAAGATTTTGATCGACGGACAGGATATTTCCACCGTCACCCAGAATTCGCTGCGCAGCCAGATCGGCATGGTCACCCAGGAAACCGCCATGTTCAACCGCTCGGCACGGCAGAATATTCTCTATGGCCGGCCTGACGCCACTGAGGAAGAGCTGATCGCGGCGGCGCAGAAGGCTGAGGCGCATGAGTTCATCACAGAACTGGAGGACGGCCAGGGCCGCACCGGCTATGACGCGTATCTTGGCGAGCGGGGGGTGAAACTGTCCGGCGGACAGCGGCAGAGGATTGCACTGGCGCGCGCCATTCTGAAGGACGCGCCGATCCTGGTGCTGGACGAGGCAACCTCGGCGCTGGATTCTGAGGTTGAGGCCGCAATTCAGGCGGCGCTGCACCGGGTGATGGAGGGCAAGACGGTGCTGGCGATTGCCCACCGTCTGTCGACGCTTAGCGAAATGGACCGGATCATCGTGATGGACAGGGGGCGCATTGCCGAAAGCGGCAGCCACGATGAACTGCTGGCCACGGGCGGTCTATACGCGCAGTTCTGGGCGCGCCAGTCCGGCGGTTTCATCTGCACGGGCGAGGAGCAGGCGGCGGCGGAGTAAACCTGCCGGCGCATTTTGCTTTTGCTGGCCCCTGTGGCGCGCTATTGAGCCGCCATGACAGACGCAGCCAGAATTACAGCAACGATCAGCCGGCTGGGCCATCAGGGCGATGGCGTGGCCGACGGCCCCTTGTTTGCCCCGCGCACCCTTCCGGGCGAGGTTGTCAGCGGCATTGCCGAGGGCAGCCGCTTGACCAGCATCCGCATCGAGACGCCGTCGGAGCACCGGGTGCAGCCGCCCTGCCGGCACTACAAGTCCTGCGGCGGCTGTCAGCTGCAGCACGCCAGTGATGGCTTTGTGGCGCAGTGGAAAACGGATGTGGTGCGCAATGCGCTTACCGCGCAGGGGCTGAAGACGGAGTTCCGGCCTGTCCACACCTCGCCGTCCCAGTCCCGCCGCCGGGCCACGCTTGCGGTGCGGCGCACCAAGAAGGGTGCGATGGCCGGATTCCACGGCCAGGCGTCGGACGTGATTACAGAGATTCCCGATTGCCGGCTGCTGGACCCCGCCTTGATGGCGGCAATTCCGGTAGCGGAATCGCTGGCCCTGGCCGGAGCCAGCCGCAAAACGCCGTTGTCGGTCACGGTCACCGCCTCGTACGCGGGCCTGGATATGTTTGTCCAGAACGGCAAGCCACTGGACGGGCCGTTGCGGATCGCGCTGGCACAGCTGGCAGAGAAGCACCGGATTGCCCGCCTGACCTGGGACGACGAACTGGTCGCGATGGAGCAGCCGCCGGTGCAGCCGTTTGGTCCCGCCCTGGTCTGCCCGCCGCCGGGAGCCTTTCTGCAGGCCACCAAAGACGGCGAGGCCGCGCTGCTGGCCGCTGTGTTGGAAATCACCAGGGGCGCCAAGCGGATCGTTGATCTGTTTGCCGGCTGCGGCACCTTTGCGCTGCCTCTGGCGCAGGCTGCCGAGGTGCACGCAGTCGAGGGAGAGCGGGATATGGTGGCGGCGCTGGACGCCGGCTGGCGCAAGGCCAAGGGGCTGAAAAAAGTCACCACCGAAGCCCGCGACCTGTTCCGCAATCCGCTGCTGCCCGAAGATCTGAACCCGTTCGGCGCCGCCTTTGACGCGGCAGTGATCGACCCGCCCCGGGCCGGCGCCGAAGCCCAGGTCGCGCAGCTGGCCAAAGCCCGCACGCCAGTGATCGCCTATGTGTCCTGCAACCCCGTCAGCTTTGCCCGGGATGCCAAAACGCTGGCCGCAGCGGGCTATGACCTCGGCTGGGTCCAGGTTGTTGACCAGTTCCGCTGGTCTGCCCATATCGAAGCTGTTGCGCGATTCACCCTGAAAGACTGAAATGACCGACACCCCAGCGACCACCCCGACACGCCGGCTCGAAGCCTTTCTGGACAGTGCAGGCTTTGGCCGTTTCATCACCGCTGTCATCCTGGTCAATGCAGTCACTTTGGGACTGGAAACTGCACCATCAGTAATGGCCAGAGCTGGCGACCTGATCTACCTGATTGACCACGCCTGCCTGTCGATCTTTGTCGTCGAAATCCTGGCCAAGCTTTACGTGCGCCGCCTGCGGTTCTTCTTAAGCGGCTGGAATGTGTTTGATTTCGTAATTGTCGGCATTGCGCTGGTGCCGGCAGCGCAGGGGCTGTCGGTTCTGCGGGCACTGCGCATTCTGCGGGTTCTGCGGGTCATCTCGGTGGCGCCAAGGCTGCGACGGGTGGTCGAAGGCTTCATTACCGCGCTGCCCGGAATGGGCTCTGTCTTTCTGCTGATGGCGATCATTTTCTATATCGGCGCGGTGATCTCTACCAAGCTGTTCGGCCAGGATTTCCCGGAGTGGTTCGGCGATCTGGGACGCAGCGCCTATTCGCTGTTCCAGATCATGACACTGGAAAGCTGGTCAATGGGGATCGTGCGGCCGGTGATGGAGGTTCACCCCTATGCCTGGGCGTTCTTCGTGCCCTTCATCATGGTGACCACCTTTGCGGTGGTGAACCTTCTGGTTGGCCTGATCGTGAACTCGATGCAGGACGCGCACGGCGAGGAAGAGGGCGTGCGCACCGATGCGTACCGGGATGAAGTGCTTGCCCGTCTGGAGGCCATTGAGCGGAAGATTTCCGGCCCTGCAGGCGAAGACAGGAAAATGTGAATTTTCTTAATCCCGATTTCGCGGTATGGCCTGAATAGAGGCAAACAAAAAATACAGGCTGAACAATGAACAGAAGGGCATTCGGTTTCGGTGCTGCCGCTAGCCTTGCACTGGCAGGCTGCAGCAGGACCGGCAGCGCGGCGCGCAGGTTCCAGTTTTATGAAGGACCCCAGGTCACATCGGTTGTGATCAACAAGAGCTCGCGCAAGCTGTATCTGCTGCACTACGAAGAGGTGCTGCGGGAATATGACGTTGATCTGGGCTTTGCACCGCAGGGCCACAAGCAGTTCGAGGGCGACGGAAAAACTCCGGAAGGCACCTATGTGATCGACCGCCGCAACCCGAACAGCCGGTACCACCTGTCAGTCGGCATCTCATATCCGAATGTGCAGGACCAGACCGCGGCGCAAGCGGCGGGCAAGAAACCCGGCGGCGAGATCTTTATTCACGGGCAGCCCAACAACCCGAAGGAGCGCAAGCGCGCAGCGCGGGTCAGCGATTGGACCGCAGGCTGCATCGCGGTGTCAAACGACGACATCGAAGAGATCTATGCCATGGTGCAGGACGGAACCACCATCGCTTTGCGGCCCTGATCCGCAATCCCCGGCGGCGGGCTCCCGCGCCTGCAGATGCGCCGGCGGGGCCGGCACCTCCTGGCAGCCTTGGGCGTGGCGCCGTGCTAACGCACGGCGCGCCGGCTCAGCTGCCCATTACCAGTGTCCACCAGATTTTTCCGTTCGGCTCCTGGAACCAGGAAAAGCCCATATTCGCAGCCTTCGGATCCAGGATAACCGCGCGCGTGGCGGGCCGTTCCAGCCAGGCGGTGAGCGTTTGCTGCTCATTTTCGTAGGTTTCCGAGATGTTCTCGCCCAGCAGCGTGCCATTGTAGCCCGCCCGTGTGACCCGGTCGAGCGGCGAGGAGCCGTCGGAGCCGAAATGCCAGGGCCGGTTCTGAACCGACATATCGCGCGAGTGGGTCGCGGCGGCGGCGGTCAGCTCAGCGTTCAGTTGAACCGTTTGCGCACCTGCGGCCTGGCGCAGCGCATTGACGGAATCGAGCATCCGGATCTGGACCTTGTCCGCATTGCGTATGCGGTAGGTGCTGCTGGAGTCGGTTGCGGGCGTACAAGCGGCCGCGACAGTCAGAATGGCCGCAGCCATAAGCAGAAAAACGCGCTTCATAATTCTCTCATGCTCCGTCAGATGCTTCTGCACTTATCCTTCCTGTGGCCGGGAGGCAAACGGGGTGGCAGAAATATGCGGACCGCGGTGACGGATTGGTTTGCGACTGCGGCTTTCCGGCCATAAAATGCAAAAATCCTGGATCCCGATTGCGCAAGTTGGAATGAATCATGTCCCGTATCCCATTTAAGAACTTCAGCAGGCGGCAGTTTCTTGCCGGCAGCGCTGCCCTGATTTCCTCTTCCGCGCTGGCGCAGGAAGACTCCGGACTCTCTCAGCAGGCTTACGATCCGCTGCGGCCGCCGCCGGAGCCGGAACCGCCGGTTCACCGCAATGTCTCTGCTTTCCGGTCCAAAACGTGGAGGCCGTATTTCGACAATTTGCGCAACGGCGCGATTCTCGTCGATATCGACAGCCGGGCGCTGCACTTCTGGTCCGCGGATGGAAATACCTACAAGCTGTTCCCCTCCTCAGTGCCGCTGTCGGACGATCTGACACGGCGCGGCCGCACCACGGTGGTGCGCAAGGTGGAAGGGCCCAGCTGGTCGCCGACCCCGAACATGCGCAAGCGCAATCCGGAATGGCCCGCGTATGTCCCGCCGGGACCGGACAACCCGCTTGGCACCCATGCGCTGTACCTCAGCTGGAAGTATTACCGGATCCACGGAACCCACGACACGCGCAAAATCGGGCGCAAATCATCCAATGGCTGCATCGGGCTTTACAATGAACACATTGCCCAGCTGTTCAGCCTTGCCAAAGTGGGCACACAGGTGTTGCTAATTTGACGCCACGGGAACGGGCGCTAGCCTGTTAACTATAACAAGCAATTGCAATCGCGCGATTTTGCTGGTTAGAAAAAAATACGAGGTATGTCTTGGGTGCGCGGTTCAGCTTTATGGCCCGCGCAAATTCTGGAGGTTAACATGAAAAAACTCGTTATCGCTGCTGCGCTGACCGCTGCTGCTTCGACCGCTACCGCGGGCAACCTGTCCGAGCCGGTTGTAGAACCGCCGGTCATCGTTGAAGAAGCACAGGGCTCTTCCAGCGGCATCCTGCTGCCGCTGCTGCTGCTGGTCCTGGTTGGCGCAGCTGTTGCAGCGAACTAAGTTCGCGACACAGTTACGGAAAAGGCGGTGGTTCTCCACCGCCTTTTTTGTTGGCTAAAGGCCGCTGCGGGGGCGGTCAGACCGCCGCCACCTCGCGCAAGATCCCGTCCAGAACACTGGTGATCATGTCCGCATCATCCGGCTCTATCGTCAGCGGCGGCCGGATTTTCAGGATATTGTCCTTGGGGCCTTCGCTGCCGATCAGGATCCGGTGATCGCGCATCCGGTTCTTGACGTAGGAACAGATCTCCGTGGCCTCGGAGCCGTCCGGATTGATCAGTTCCACCCCCAAAAACAGGCCCATACCGCGCACATCGCCGATGCAGGCGTGCTTCCCCTCCAGCGCCTTCAGTCCGCCGAACAGCTGGGCGCCAACCACACGGGCATTTTCCTGCAGGCTTTCGTCATCGACGATGTCCAGCACCTCCTTGCCGATTCGGCAGGAGAGGGTCGAGCCACCAAAGGTTGAGAAAAATTCGATGCCGTTGTCGAAGCTCGCGGCGATTTCCTTGGTGGTGGCCAACACGCCCAGCGGATGCCCATTGCCGATCGGTTTGCCCATCACAACAATATCCGGCAGCGCCCCCTGATGTTCAAAGCCAAAGTAGAAGTCCCCCAAACGGCCCAGGCCGGTCTGCACTTCGTCTGCGATGCAAACGCCGCCTGCGGCGCGAATCTTGTCATAAACCGCAGGCAGATAGCCCTTGGGCGGGATGATCTGGCCGCCCACAGACGGGAAGGTTTCGGCAATGAACCCGGCAACACCATGGCCCTTTTCCCGCAGACGGGCGATTGCCGGGTCTACGAGATCTGCGAACTTCTGCGCCCGGTCCGGATCGCCGCGCCGGAAAGAGCCGCGGTAATCATCGGCAACTTCCACCAGCTCAACCCAGTCCGCTTGGCCACCGCCACCGGGCTTGTTGAATTTGTAGGCAGAGATATCAATCGCACCAGTGGTGTTGCCGTGGTAGCCGTGATCGGGCGTCACCATGCCCTTGGAGCCGGTATGGGCGCGGGCCAGGCGCAGGGCCAGCTCATTGGCCTCGGTGCCGGAATTCACGAAAAAGCAGACTTCGAACCGGTCCGGCAGTTTTGACAGCACCTTCTTCGCAAAGGCGGTCTGCGCCGGATGCAGATAGCGGGTGTTCGAGTTCATCCGTTTCAGCTGATCAGCCGCCACCGCCTGAATGCGCGGATGGGCGTGGCCGACGTGTGGGACATTGTTGTAGGCGTCCAGATAGAGCCGCCCCCATTCGTCGAACATGTGGTGTTTCCATCCACGCACCAGCATCACCGGGTCTTTGTAGGTGAGGCTCAGGTTGCCGCCGAAATGCGCGCGGCGGCCGGCAAGCACGTCTTCCTTGCTTGTGGGGCGATAGCGGACTTTTTCATCCGGCAGGTTCAGCAGCGCCGCCGGGTTGGGGCATAGGGACTGCCACAGGTACATTTCGTCCGGGTCGCCGACACCGGGCCAGTCCGCCTCGATCCCCTCGGTGGTCAGTGCCAGCTGGAAATGCACATGCGGCGCCCAGCCGCCGTTTTGGCCGGGATCGCCCAGGCGGCAAAATTCCTCGCCTTTCTCGACGATGTCGCCGGGCTTCAGCCGGTTGAGGCATTCCGGGTCCAGATGACCGTAGAGCGTAAAGAACGAATCGCCCTCCGGCGTCTCGTGCCGCAGGATGATCACCCCGCCATAATCCAGATGACCGTCGCGGTATTCGGCCGCATAGACCTCACCGCGCAACGGCGCAAACATCGGCGTGCCCGCCGAGGCAAAGGCGTCGACGGCTAGATGCACGGTGCGGCGGTTGCCGGCTTTCCATCGCCCTTTGCGGAAGGCCGCATCCGTGTAGATCAGCCGCGGCTCGTGATAATAACCCAGCCAGATGCGGCCTTTGACTTCAAACTCCTCGCCGACCCTGGCGGCTTCCTCCAGGGGCATGTGGAACGGGTTCTGCGGCCAGGTGGAGTGCTCTACCGACAGCGACCCCATTGGTGCGCCTGCCAGATCCTGGCCCATCAGCGGGGCGAAGTTCCCGCGTTCCTGATCAAGCCAGGCCATCACCCGGCCGGCGCCGTCCACCACCGGCAGCCCGCAGGCGGCACGCAGCCGGGCCGTCAGCAGACCGCCA
Source organism: Leisingera sp. UBA4491 (assembly GCF_002388965.1). Classification (NCBI taxonomy): domain Bacteria; kingdom Pseudomonadati; phylum Pseudomonadota; class Alphaproteobacteria; order Rhodobacterales; family Roseobacteraceae; genus Leisingera; species Leisingera sp. UBA4491. Next base: position 145,447 of record NZ_DGNN01000013.1, read on the forward strand.
TGCAGCGTGTTGCCCTCAAGGAACCGCCAGGCCGGCGCTTGCGAGATGGTGACATAGGGATCGTCCGGGTTCTCCGCCGCCATCAGGGTGGAGTTCACAACGCTGACAGCCAGCCGCGTGCGCAGCAGCGGCCAGACCATGCCCACTTCGGCGGGCGTCAGCGGAGAGGCCGCGTGATAGCCCGCCACCAAAGCCGCAAGGGCGGCTTCCGGGGCCGGATGGTCCAGCACGATATAGGCCGCAGCAATCGCCAGGTCGCAGATCCGTGGCGCGGCGCACATGTCACCCAGGTCGATAAGGCCCGACACCCGGCGCGGCTCGCCCAGTTCACCCGCCACCATGATGTTGTAGTCATTGGCGTCGTTGTGAATGGCCTGCTTGGGCAGCGCCGCCAACGCAGGCTCTAACTTGGCGAAATCCTCAGAAATCTCTTCAAGGAGCGAACGGCGCGACGGATCGGTGATGCAGGGCAGCTGGTCCCTGATCCAGCCTGCGCGCATCAGATCCCATTTGAAATCGCGCTCCAGACCTTCGTGCCGGAAATCCGCCAGCGCCTTGGCCGAGCCGCCCAGCACCTCGCCGATCTCATGAATCAGGGCATCGCTTTTCGGCGCGGCCTTGGCATAGCAGCGCCCGGGCAGCTGGTTCAGCAGCCAGACCAGCCGGTCCTGGCCATTCTCGTCCGGGAGTGTCAGCAGAGAGCGGCCGTCAGCTGAGGCGATCACCCGGGGGCAGGGCAGATCCGGCTGGCGCGCGGCAATATGCTCAAAGGCTTTCACCTGCATATCGACCAGCCAAGTCTCACAGCCCGGGCGCATGGCTTTGAGGATATAGCCCTGGCCATGTGCGTCGCGGGCCAGGAAGTTCAGGTCATACTCCCCATCAAGGCGGCTGAGTTTCGCCTTGATCCCCCAATGTTCTTCAAGGGCGGCGGCCCAATGCGCAAGCGTCATCCAAACTCTCCCCGGTCTGCCGGCGTGCCCGGCGATCCAACATTGGATCCTATTTGGACCGGGACGAGGGTTTAGTCCAGCCAGCCTTGCAGGTTCTGCTCGATAACCCCGGCCAGTGCGGCGATATGGTCATCATTATCGTTGAGGCAGGGGATATACAGGAAGTCTTCGCCGCCCGCGTGTTCAAAGCTTTCGCGGATTTCCTCGTTGATCTCTTCCAGCGTCTCGATGCAGTCGGCAGAGAAGGCCGGCGCGATCACCGCGATGTTCTTCTTGCCGTCCTTGGCGAGCGCCGCGACGTGGTCCACGGTGTAGGGCTTCAGCCATTCCTCCGGCCCGAAAACCGACTGGAAGGTCGAGGTGATCTGGGTATCGTCCCAGCCCAGCCGCTCCTTCAGCAGGCGCGTCGTTTTCTGGCACTGGCAATGGTAAGGATCGCCCTGCATCAGATAGCGCTTGGGCATGCCGTGGTAAGACACCACCAGGATATCCGGACGCTTCGCTGCCTTGGCATAGGCCTCCTCCACCGACCGCGCCAGCGCGTCGATATAGGCAGGCTGGTCGAAATAAGGCGCGATCGTGCGCGCGGCGGGCTGCCAGGCTTCTTCCATCAGGGCGCGGAAGAACTGGTCGTTGGCCGTGCCAGAGGTCGCGCCGGCATATTGCGGATAGAGCGGCACAAACAGGATCTTCTGGCAGCCAGCCTCCACCATCTGCCGCACCTTGGACTTGGTTGAGGGGTTGCCGTAGCGCATGCAGAAATCGACCATCACCTGATCGCCGTACTGCGCTTTCATCACCTCAGCCATCTTGGCAGTCTGGTCTTTGGTGATGGTCATCAGCGGGCTTTCGCCCTTGTCATGGTTCCAGATCGACTTGTACGCCGCGCCGGAGGAGAACGGGCGTTTGGTCAGAATGATCAGCTGCAGCAGCGGCTGCCATTTCCACGACGGATAGTCGATCACCCGCTTGTCCGACAGGAACTCATTCAGGTAGCGGCGCATCGGCCAATAGGAATGATCGTCCGGCGTGCCAAGGTTGGCCAGCAGGATGCCGACCTTCTCCGCCGGGATCTTGGGGTGATCGGCGGGGGCGTGGGCAGGGCATTTGGCGGTCCGGGCGGCGTCCAGCATGGGCAGGTCCTGTGGGGCTGAGAATTTCGGTGTTGGCGGCAAACTACTGTCTTTACGCGCAGAAGGCCAATTGGATCACATTGGCGCAGCCATAGCGGAAACTTATCAAGGGCCGAGCTTGGTTTCCGGCACCTTCAACGCATCGGCCAGACGCATCCGGGCAGAGCCGGGGCGCAAGGGTTTTTGCTGGCTGTCCGACGGCGACCAGCCGGTGAGGCATACCAGCTCAAACGTCGCTGGCAACCGGCCGTTTGCGGTGGCGAAATGCGCGCGATAGATGTGATCGGCCAGTTGGAACAGGCTTCGCGGCGCCGGGCGCTTTAGGCGCTGGGCAAGGGCGTTGGTTTCGCCCATGCCGCGCAGGTCGTGGATCAGATGCGTCAGATCGCGGTATTCCGCGGTGAGCGGCACCAGATCGGCCACCGGCAGGGCAAAACCGGCCCGCTGCAGCAACCCGCCCAGATCCCGGATCTCTCCCATCGGGGCAACCCGCGGCGACAGGCCGCCCAGAACGGCTGTCTCTGCTTCGGCCATGGCTGCGCGCAGCTCGTGCAGGGTCTGGCCGCCCAGCAGGATGACCAGCAGCAGCCCGTCTTCCTTCAGGGCGCGTCGGCATTGGATCAGCTGCCCCACCGGATCATTGGCCCAATGCAGGCACATGGCATGGATCACCACATCATGCGCGCCTTGCTCCAGTTCCAGAACGTCCGCGTCGGACACAAACTTCGCGTCCAGCTGAAACCCTTCCCAGACCTCCGGGAAAGGGCAGACCACGGCGGGCGCTGTAAAGGTTCTGTTAACCAGGCTCAGGCGATCCTCGGCCTCATCCCGCGCCATATGGTGCAGAAAAAGGGCGTCCGCCTGCCGTCTGGCACGGCGGGCTGCCAGCGCCTGACGGTCAAAGAGCTGTTGCTGGGCCCGGTCTTGGGGTGCGTGTGTCATGGGGGCTATTTAGATGCTGCTGGCCGGGATTCAAACCGCTGTTTCGCTGATCTACCCTCCGCAATGCCTGGGCTGCGGCGGGCTGGTCGGCAGCGACTTCGGCCTGTGCGGGACATGCTGGTCCGGTATGAGCTTCATCAGCGGCACAGTATGCGAAGGCTGCGGCGTTCCGCTGCCGGGGGAGGCGGACGGCTTCCGTCTGGAGTGCGACAGCTGCCTCCGCCATCCGCGCCCCTGGAGCCAGGGGCGGTCGGCGCTGGTTTACGAGGGGCAGGGGCGCAAACTGGTGCTGGCCTTGAAACACGGCGACCGGACAGAAATCGCGCAGACCGCAGCCGTTTGGCTGGAACGCGCAGCGCAGCCGATGCTGCAGAATGATCCGCTGATCTGCCCGGTGCCGCTGCATTGGACCCGGCTGCTGAAGCGCAAGTACAATCAGTCGGCCGTGCTGGCAGACGCGCTGGCCAGACGTGCGGGATTGCAGCATTGCCCGGACCTGCTGCGCCGGATCCGGAAAACGCCCGCGCTGGAAGGAAAAACACGGGACCAGCGTTACCAGCTTCTAGGGTCCGCCATCGGCGCGCATCCGGGCCGGCTGAACAGGATCAGGGGCCGCAGTGTTCTGATTGTGGACGACGTGATGACCTCTGGCGCCACGCTGTGCGCCTGCACCGATGCCTGCCTGCGGGCGGGAGCAGCCGATGTGCGGGTGGCGGTGCTGGCCCGGGTCACGCAAACGTGAGCCCGGCGGCCTGCCTCTGGCAATTGTTGCAATGAATCCCCAATTCCTCCACAAGCTTCGAAACCAGATCATGGGGTCCTGAATGAAAACGGTAGAAATCTACACCTCGCCTCTGTGCGGTTACTGCCACGCGGCCAAGCGGCTGCTGAACCAGAAGGGTGTGGCATTTTCGGAAGTCAACGTGCTGGAAGAGCCGGAGCGTAAGGCGGAGATGATCCAGCGTGCCAACGGCGGCCGCACCGTGCCGCAGATCTTCATTGGCGGCACTCATGTCGGCGGCTGTGACGACCTCTATGCGCTGGAGCAGGCGGGCAAGCTCGACCCGCTGCTGGCGGCCTGATCCCGGAGAGACAGCATGCGCGCAGCTCTGCTTCAGATGACATCCACCGATATCCCGGCTGAAAACCTGGAAACGGTGAAGGCCATGATGGCGGAGGCTGTGCGCGGCGGGGCCGGGTTTGTATTGACACCGGAAGTTACCAATTGCCTCTCCGGCAGCCGGACGCATCAGAAAGACGTCCTTTGTCATGAAGAGAACGACCCGACTTTGGCGGCCCTGCGGGAAGAGGCGGCCAGGCACGGGGTCTGGCTGCTGTTGGGCTCGCTGGGGGTCAAAACCCGCGACAATGCCGGGCGCTTTGCCAACCGGCAGTTCCTGATCAGCCCGCAGGGTGAAATCGTCGCACGTTACGACAAGATCCACATGTTCGATGTGGAGGTCACGCCAGAGGAAACCTACCGCGAATCCGATGGCTACCGCCCGGGCACCAAGGCCGTCGTGGCGGAAACGCCCTTCGCCAGGATCGGCATGACGATCTGCTATGACGTGCGCTTCCCGCATCTGCACCGGGCGCTGGCCCAAGGCGGAGCTCAAATCCTCACCGTGCCAGCGGCGTACTCCTATGTGACGGGCGCGGCGCATTGGCATTCGCTGCTGCGCGCCCGGGCGATTGAGACCGGGTGTTTCGTGCTGGCGCCGGCGCAAACCGGCAAGCATCCTGCCTCCCGCGGGCCCAGCCGCAAGACCTACGGGCACTCTCTCGCCGTCGCTCCCTGGGGCGAGGTGCTGGCGGATGCGGGCCAGGAGCCCGGCGTCACTTACGTTGATCTCGACCTCGAAAAAGTGGCAGAAGCACGCAAGCGTGTGCCTTCCCTGACCCACGACCGGGAGTTCGACGGACCCTGATGGATGAAACCCATTCCCTGGCGGTATCGCTGTTCAGCGAGATACTCATGGCTGACCAGCTGGCCCGGTCACGCCTCAGCAAAGTGCTGCCTAAGGGTATGGAGCTGTCGCATTTTTCGGTGCTGAACCACCTGGCCCGCGCCGGGCTGGAACGCTCGCCCGCACAGCTGGCCAAGGCGTTTCACGTGACGCGCGGCGCCATGACCAACACGCTGAACAAGCTGGAAGTGGCGGGGTATATCCATGTCCGCCCGGATTGGGATGATGCGCGGCGCAAGATGGTGGCGATCAGCCCTGCGGGCAGACAGGCTCGCGACGCGGCGCTGGCCGGGATCATTCCGGTGATTTCCGAGGTGGTGGGGGAATTGGGCAGCGACCGGGTCCGGGCCGCCCTTCCGATCCTGCGCGAACTGCGCGGCAAGCTTGAGGAAAGCGGCTGATCCGGCCGGCCCCGGCAGCCGGTTGATTGCAACGGTCGCCCAAAAAAGAAGGACGCCCGCAAGCAGGCGCCCTTCCTCCCCATCAGTCCCCATCAATCCGTGAGTGGCGGTCCTGGCAACCTCAGGGCGGACCCGCCGGAAACAGCGGTAAGCAATCCTTCAATTAAAGGGCTTTGCCCCAGGCGAACCGGGTAACATTCCAAATCCGTTACCTGACGTTAACAATCAGGGCGGTGCAACTAAAGGGTGCATAAGGATTACCACCTATCCTTAAGGATAGGCGGCCGCGCCGGCAGGGCGATGGCCGCTGCGGCTCAGCCGGGCTTCACGCTGGCCGTCACATAGTTCACTGACAAATCCCGCTCGGAAATTGACCAGGTCCAGGTGATCGGATTGAACACGAACCCCTTGCGGTCCACCGGCTTCAGCCCGGACTTGCGCAGCAGTTCGAACAGCTCATCCGGCGTGATGAACTTGGACCATTCATGGGTGCCGCGCGGCAGCCAGCGCATGATCACTTCGGCGCCGATGATGGCCATGGCAAAGCTTTTCGGGTTGCGGTTGATGGTCGAGCAGATCTGCAGCCCGCCGGGTTTCAGCAGCAGCTGCGTCGCGGTCAGATAGCTGAGCGGATCGGCGACATGCTCCACCACCTCCATGTTGAGCACCACGTCGAATTGCTCGCCAGCCTCAGCCAGCGCTTCGGCGGTGGTGTGGCGGTAGTCGATCTCAAGCCCCGATTGCTCGGCGTGTATGCGCGAGACCGGCAGGTTGCCCTCGGCGGCATCGGCGCCCACGACCGTCGCGCCCAGCCGCGCCATCGGTTCGCTCAGCAGCCCGCCGCCGCAACCGATGTCCAGCAGCCGAAGCCCCTCAAACGGATTCCGTGACGTCAGGTCGCGGTTAAACTCGGCGGCAATCTGCTTGGTAATGTAATCGAGCCGGCACGGGTTCAGCATGTGCAGCGGCTTGAATTTGCCATTCGGATCCCACCACTCCGCCGCCATCGCCTCGAATTTAGCGATTTCCGCTGGGTCGACCGTGGACTGAGGCGCTTGCATTCCTGTCTCCGTGTGCTCTTTTGTAGTCTGACGTCTCACTAAGGTCAGTAATGGATAGATACCCGGACCAAAAGCGCGCAGTGCATTATCTTTACCCGCCGGTCGAACCCTTTGACCAGCGCATGATCGACGCAGGCCAGGGCCACCGTATATATGCAGAGCAGAGCGGGAATCCAAACGGCATACCCGTGATTGTGTGCCACGGCGGACCCGGCGGCGGCAGCAGCCCGGCGATGCGGCGCTATTTTGATCCAGATGTTTACCGGATCATCCTGTTCGACCAGCGCGGCTGCGGCCGCTCGCGCCCCTACGCCTCCTGCGAGAACAACACCACCTGGCATCTGGTCGCCGATATGGAGCTGATTCGCCGCCAGACCGGCATCGAATCCTGGATCCTGTTCGGCGGCAGCTGGGGGGCGACGCTGGCGCTGATCTATGCCCAGACCCACCCGGACCGCGTGCAGCAGATGATCCTGCGCGGTGTCTTCCTGATGACCAAGGCAGAGCTGGACTGGTTCTATGGCGGCGGCGCCGGCAAGTTCTGGCCCGAAACCTGGGCCAAATTCGTATCGCTGATCCCCGATGGGGAGCGCAGCGACATGATCAGCGCCTATCACAAGCGGCTGTTTTCCGGAAATCTGGACGAGGAAGTGCGCTTTGGCCGTGCCTGGTCGGCGTGGGAAAATGCGCTGGCCACTGTGCATTCCAACGGCCAAAGTGGTGAAAGCCCGGGCGATTACGCCCGCGCCTTTGCCCGCCTGGAGAACCATTATTTCCGAAATGGCGGCTTTCTCGACTATGACGGCCAGATCCTTGCCAATATGGGACGGATTTCCCATATCCCCGGCGTGATCGTGCAGGGCCGCTATGACATGATCTGCCCGCCGTCGTCCGCTTGGCGCCTGAATGAGCTGTGGCCAAATGCGGAGTTGAAGATGGTGCGCAACGCAGGCCATGCTTTGTCGGAGCCGGGAATCAGCGCAGAGCTGGTCCGGGCGATGGACCGGATAGCAGGAGAGCTTGTGCCATGACGCGCATCGACCGCCGCGCGCTGTTCACCTCGGGTGCTGCCGCAGCCCTGCTGGCCGCTGCCGGCGGGTCGGTTCATGCGTCACCCAAGCCGGGCGGTGTGCTGCGTCTGGCGGTTCCGCGGGATGGCGGGATGCTGGAACAGGCCGCCCGCGGCGCAATCTATGACACGCTGACCGAAATCGCTCCGGACGGGCTGCTGCGCGGCGAGCTGGCCACCGGCTGGCAGTCCACGCAGGACGCCCGGACTTGGACCTTCAGCCTGCGGGACGGTGTGGCCTTTCACGATGGCAGCCCGCTGACCGCGGATGATGCCGCCGCCTCGCTCCTGGTGCGGGGAATCACCGGGGCAGAGGTGCAGGCGATCACCGCGCTGGGCAGCCATCAGCTGCTGGTGGAGCTTGAGCAACCGAACCCGCATCTGCCCTATCTGCTGGCCGGCGCCGGCCAGGTGATCGCCCCCGGAGGCGCTTTGCCGGTGCCGCTGTCCGATGCGGTCGGGACTGGCTGCTACAAGGTGGCGCGCGCCCAGGAAGGCCGCCATTTCCGCGCCTCCAAGGTGGCAGATCATTACAAGGCCGACACCGCAGGCTGGGCAGAGACGGTAGAGATCATCGTGATCCCCGACGCCGCTGTCCGGGCCGAAGCCCTGCGTGACGGGTATGTCGATGTGGCAGCCCTGCCGGAGCCGCGGGGCCTGCTGCGCCGGGGCGAGTTTCTGTACCACCCGTCGTCCAGCGATATGGCGCTGGCTGCCCGCCACACGGTCGGCATCCCGCGCAAGGTCGGCCAGCGTGCGCCGCTTGATGACGGCCGCATTGCCGAACGCTGGTGGATCGCCTGACACCGCCCTGCAGCCGTCACGGAAGACAAGCCTTGCAGTTTTCTCCAATCCCCCCTATATGGCTTTGACAACAGCGGCGCGTTGAACCTCTGGCTCAAGGCTCCACCGGGAATTTCGACGGGCCGCGCGCCCGTTTTTTTGTGTTTGCAGGTTTGCGCCTGCCGCTCCAAGTGGAGGTCTGATGACCAACGACCTGATTGCCAAAGCTGCCATCGACCGGCGCCTGGCCGAGATCGTCACCCCGGTGATCGAGGATCTGGGATATGAGCTGGTGCGAATCCGGCTGATGTCTGGTAAGGCGACCACGCTGCAGATCATGGCCGACAAGCCCAACGGCGGCATCGAGGTGGATGATTGCGCCGAGATTTCGAACGCCGTCAGCGCAGCGCTGGACGTCGAAGACCCGATCATTGATGCCTATGCGCTGGAGGTGTCGAGCCCGGGCATTGACCGTCCGCTGACGCGGATGAAAGACTTCGAGATGTTCGAGGGCTACGAGGCCAAGCTTGAAACCGCCGAGACGGTCGGCGGCCGCCGCCGCTTCAAGGGGGAGCTCGCGGGCACCGAGGACGATGAAGTCCTGATCAACATCGAGGATCAGGGCCAGACCGTGACCGTTGGTCTGAAGTTCGACTGGCTGAGCGATGCCAAGCTGGTTCTGACCGACGAACTGATCAAAGAAATGCTGCGTCAGCGCAAAGAGGCCGGGACGCTCAACGAAGACGCATTCGACGAAATCGAGACCGAAGAGTCCGAAGAGGAGAAAAAGTAATGGCTATCACCTCTGCAAACCAGCTGGAGCTGTTGCAAACCGCCGAGGCCGTGGCGCGCGAAAAGATGATCGACCCGGGTCTGGTGATCGAGGCGATGGAAGAGAGCCTCGCCCGTGCGGCCAAGAGCCGCTATGGCGCCGAGATGGATATCCGGGTGTCGATCGACCGCAAGACCGGCCGCGCCACCTTTACCCGCGTGCGCACCGTCGTGGCGGATGACGAGCTGGAAAATTACCAGGCTGAAATGACCGTTGATCAGGCGCGCCAGTACATGGCGAACCCCGAAGTGGGCCAGACCTACGTCGAGGAAGTGCCGCCGGTTGAGATGGGCCGGATCGCCGCCCAGTCGGCCAAGCAGGTGATCCTGCAGAAGGTGCGCGAAGCTGAACGCGACCGCCAGTACGAAGAATTCAAGGACCGCGCCGGCACCATCATCAACGGCCTGGTCAAGCGCGAGGAATACGGCAACGTCATCGTCGATGTGGGTGCGGGCGAAGCCATCCTGCGCCGCAACGAGAAGATCGGCCGCGAAAGCTACCGCCCGAACGACCGTGTGCGCTGCTACATCAAGGACGTGCGCCGCGAGCCGCGCGGTCCGCAGATCTTCCTGTCGCGCACCGCGCCGGAGTTCATGGCCGAGCTGTTCAAGATGGAAGTGCCGGAAATCTATGACGGCATCATCGAGATCAAGGCAGTCGCCCGCGACCCCGGCTCGCGCGCCAAGATTGCTGTTGTCTCCTATGACGGCTCAATCGACCCGGTCGGCGCCTGTGTGGGTATGCGCGGCTCCCGCGTGCAGGCCGTCGTGAACGAGCTGCAGGGCGAGAAGATCGACATCATCCCGTGGAACGAGGACCAGCCGACCTTCCTGGTGAACGCGCTGCAGCCGGCCGAAGTGACCAAGGTGGTGCTCGACGAGGAAGCCGGCAAGATCGAGGTTGTGGTGCCGGAAGAGCAGCTGTCGCTCGCCATCGGCCGCCGCGGCCAGAACGTGCGCCTGGCGTCGCAGCTCACCGGTCTCGATATCGACATCATGACCGAGGAAGAAGAGTCGGCCCGCCGCCAGAAGGAATTCGAGGCGCGCACGAAATTGTTCATGGAGACCCTTGATCTGGACGAGTTCTTTGCCCAGCTTCTGGTGTCTGAGGGCTTCACCAACCTGGAAGAGGTTGCCTATGTCGAGCTCGATGAACTGCTGGTCATTGACGGTGTTGACGAAGGCACCGCCGAGGAACTGCAGGCCCGTGCCCGCGACTATCTGGAAGCCCAGGCCAAGGCGGCCCTGGATGCGGCCCGCGAGCTGGGCGCCGAGGAAAGCCTGATCCAGTTCGAGGGTCTGACCCCGCAGATGGTCGAGGCGCTGGCCAAGGACGACGTGAAGTCGCTTGAAGATTTCGCCACCTGCGCGGACTGGGAACTGGCCGGAGGCTGGACCTCCAACGGCGGCGAGCGGATCAAGGATGACGGCATCCTGGAGCCTTTCGGCGTATCGCTGGAAGACGCACAGGACATGGTCATGACCGCCCGCATCATGCTGGGCTGGGTGGATCCGGCTGAGCTGGAAGCGGAAGCGGCGGAAGACGACGACGCTGGCGAAGAGGAAAGCGAAGCCTGATCCCGGGCTTTGCAAAGGAGACCTGAATGACACGCGGCGGCGTTCAAAAAGACCGGTCCGAAGGCAGCGAGCGTAAATGCATCGCAACCGGCGAGACCCAGCCCAAACAGGGGCTCATCCGTTTTGTGATGGGGCCCGAGGGCCAGGTTGTGCCCGATGTGATGGAGAAGCTGCCGGGCCGGGGCGTCTATGTGACGTCCAGCCACTCGGCGCTGGAAACCGCCGTCAAAAAGAAGCTGTTCGCCCGCGGCTTCAAATCGCAGGTCCAGGTCTCCAGCGGGCTTGCCGGCGAGGTGGAGACCCAAGTGGCCCGCCGCCTCGTCGGGCTGATCAGCCTGGCGCGCAAGTCGGGCGACGCGGTGGCCGGTTTCGAGAAGGTCAAGGACTGGCTGGCCAAGGAAGAGGCCCGGGTACTGATCCAGGCCTCTGACGGGTCGGGCCGCGGAAAGTCGAAGCTGAGCACGCCCTACAAGGGCAAATTTATCGGCTGCCTTACGGCGGACGAGCTGGGAATGGCATTTGGGCGCCAAACTGTGATACATGCCGCCCTCGCCTCTGGCGGACTCAGCAAACGTGTTGTAGATGAGGCGCAACGACTGCAAGGTTTGCGCGAAACGGTGGGCGGCAGCGGCCGCACGGAAGGATAAGTAGCTTTATGAGCGATAGTGACGGCAAAAAGACACTGGGTCTGCGTGGGGGTTCCCGTCCGGGGAACGTGAAACAGAGTTTCAGCCATGGACGGACCAAGAATGTCGTAGTGGAAACCAAGCGCAAGCGCGTGGTGGTTCCCAAGCCGGGTGCGGCCAAAAGCGGCAGCGGTGCTGCACCGGCAGCGTCCGGATCCCGCCGGCCTGCCGGCATCAGCGATGCAGAGATGGAGCGCCGCCTGAAGGCGCTGCAGGCCGCCAAGGCCCGCGAGGTTGAAGAAGCCGCGCAGCGCGAAGCCGAGGAAAAGGCCCGCGCCGAAGAGCGTGAGCGCCGCCGCGCCGAAGCGGAAGCCAAGGAGCGCGAGCAGCGCGAAGCCGAAGAACGCGCCCGCCAGAAAGCCGAAGAGGAAGAGCGCAAGCGCGCCGAGGAAGCAGAAGCAGCCAAACGGGCCGCCGCTGCACCCGCGCCTGCGGAAAAAGCGGAGCGTCCGGCACCGAACAAGCCGGCTCCGGCGGCAACTCCGCGCAAGTCCGAGCGTGAGCGCGAGCAGCGCCCGACCCGCGGCAAGGGCCGTGACGACAACCGCCGCTCCGGCAAGCTGACGCTTGGCCAGGCCACCGGCGGCGAGGGCAACCGCCAGCGCTCGATGGCGGCGATGAAGCGCAAGCAGGAGCGTGCGCGCCAGAAAGCCATGGGCGGCTCGGTTGAGCGGGAAAAGGTTGTGCGCGACGTGCAGCTGCCGGAAACCATCGTGGTGTCCGAGCTGGCCAACCGCATGGCTGAACGCGTTGCCGACGTGGTGAAATCGCTCATGCAGATGGGCATGATGGTCACCCAGAACCAGTCGATCGACGCCGACACCGCCGAACTCATCATTGAGGAATTCGGCCACAAGGTGACCCGCGTTTCCGACGCCGACGTCGAGGACGTGATCAAAGAGGTTGAGGACAAGGACGAGGACCTGAAGCCGCGTCCGCCGGTCATCACCATCATGGGCCACGTCGACCACGGCAAGACCTCTCTGCTGGACGCGATCCGCGACGCCCGCGTTGTGGCAGGCGAAGCCGGCGGCATCACCCAGCACATCGGCGCCTATCAGGTGACCACCGAAAGCGGCACTGTGCTCAGCTTCCTGGATACACCGGGCCACGCGGCCTTCACCTCGATGCGCTCGCGCGGTGCGCAGGTGACCGATATCGTGGTTTTGGTTGTCGCCGCGGACGATGCGGTGATGCCGCAGACCGTCGAGGCGATCAACCACGCCAAAGCGGCGGGTGTTCCAATGATTGTGGCGATCAACAAGATCGACAAGCCGGCCGCAAACCCGATGAAGGTCCGCACCGATCTTCTGCAGCACGAGGTGGTCGTGGAAGCCATGTCCGGCGAAGTGCAGGATGTGGAAGTCTCCGCCGTCACCGGCCAGGGCCTGGACGAGCTGCTGGAAGCCATTGCGCTGCAAGCGGAAATCCTGGAGCTGAAGGCCAACCCGAACCGCGCCGCGCAAGGCGCCGTGATCGAGGCGCAGCTGGATGTGGGCCGCGGCCCCGTGGCGACCGTTCTGATCCAGAACGGTACCCTGCGCCAGGGCGACATCTTTGTTGTGGGTGAGCAGTACGGCAAGGTCCGCGCGCTGATCAACGACAAGGGCGAGCGCGTGCAGGAAGCTGGCCCCTCGGTTCCGGTCGAGGTGCTGGGTCTCAACGGCACCCCGGAAGCGGGCGACGTTCTGAACGTCACCGAAACCGAAGCGCAGGCCCGCGAGATCGCTGAGTACCGCGCCCAGGCCGCCAAGGACAAGCGCGCCGCTGCCGGTGCTGCGACCACGCTGGAACAGCTGATGGCCAAGGCCAAGGAAGACGAAAACGTCTCTGAGCTGCCGATCCTGGTCAAGGCTGACGTGCAGGGCTCTGCCGAGGCTATCGTACAGGCGATGGAAAAGATCGGCAACGAAGAGGTGCGTGTCCGCGTGCTGCATTCGGGCGTCGGTGCGATCACCGAAACCGATGTCGGCCTCGCCGAAGCTTCGGGTGCGCCGATCATGGGCTTCAACGTCCGTGCGAACGCCTCGGCCCGCAACACCGCGAACCAGAAGGGTGTGGAGATCCGCTACTATTCGGTGATCTATGACCTTGTGGACGACGTGAAGGCGGCGGCCTCCGGCCTGCTGTCGGCAGAGATCCGCGAGAACTTCATCGGCTACGCGCAGATCAAGGAAGTCTTCAAGGTCACCGGTGTTGGCAAGGTTGCCGGCTGTCTGGTCACCGAAGGCATTGCCCGCCGCTCGGCAGGCGTGCGCCTGCTGCGCGATAACGTGGTGATCCACGAAGGCACGCTGAAGACCCTGAAGCGCTTCAAGGACGAAGTCGCCGAAGTTCAGTCCGGTCAGGAATGCGGTATGGCGTTCGAAAACTACGACGATATCCGTCCGAACGACGTGATCGAGATTTTCGAGCGCGAGGAAGTGACCCGCACCCTCGACTAATCGGTCCGCGATCGGAAAAATTCAAAGGCCCCGGCAACCCTGCTGGGGCCTTTTTCTGTGCGCCGGACGGGCCTGTCCGGCGCGGGAAATTCGTGCAGCAGCTGACGAAGCGTCTGGGGGGGCAAAGGCCGGCCCTTGGCGGTCCGGCGGAGCATCAAACCAGGCCCTTCGCTGCTGCACTGTCACAGTGCCCGGGCCGGCCGGTAAATCATAGCTGGCGAAAGGACGGTTTCCCGTTCCAAAAGGAGAGGTGTCCTGCCTGAAAGCTAATTCCAGCACCCGGTCTCGCTGCTGCTTATGCATTTGGCAAAGGGCAGCTGCTGGCAGCTGCCCTTTCAGTGTGCCTGATGTGCGTGAGTGGCGGCTCAGGCGGCTGGCGTCACTGGCTGGCCTTGATAGGTTATTGAACCAACCCGCACCGCGATTCTCCCGTCGGGGAGTGCCCGTATGAAACTGCCTTGAACCAGGGAAAACTTACCGATTGCGATTGTTCTAAGCATGGTCCGGTCCTGCCTAATTACAATTCAGGGTAGTGGCTTGCTCCGTATACTAATGCTCAATTAGATTGATTAACAAAGCGTTACCCGTGCGGCCGGCAGCAGTTAAACGCCCGGTAAACCGGAAGAAAACCGGTCCGGACGGGCGTCTGGCCCAGGGGTTCGGAGGTCTCAGAGCCAATCGCGCAGGATCGGGATCAGGGGGATATCGGCCGGCGGCATCGGATAGTCGCGCAGGTCCTGCGGACGCACCCATTTCAGGGTCTGGCCTTCCTTTGCTTGCGGGATGCCTTCCCACTTGCGGCAGGCAAACAGCGGCATCAGCAGGTGGAAATCCTCGTAGGAATGGCTGGCAAAGGTCAGCGGCGCAAGGCAGGAGGCCCAGGTGCCGATCCCCAGTTCCTCGTGCAGCTCGCGGATCAGCGCGGCCTCCGGTGTCTCCCCCGGTTCGATCTTGCCGCCGGGAAATTCCCACAGGCCGGCCATGGATTTCCCCTCGGGCCGCTGCGCCAGCAGCACGCGCCCATCGGCATCGATGAGCGCGACAGCGGAAACCAGAACAGTTTTCATGACCGGTAATCCGCGTTGATAGAGATGTACTGATGCGTCAGGTCGCAGGTCCAGACAGTCGCCTGGCCGCTGCCAAGGCCCAGATCCACCTTGATGGTGATCTCCTGCTTCTTCATCTCTGCCGCACCCAGCTCTTCCTTGTAGCCGGGCGAGACCCAGCCCTTTTCCGCCACCAGAACATCGCCAAAGGAAATCGACAGCTGGTCGCGGTCCGCTTCGGCGCCGGATTTGCCGATCGCCATCACCACGCGGCCCCAGTTCGGATCCTCGCCCGCGATGGCGGTTTTCACCAGCGGCGAGTTGGCAATTGCCAGCCCATGCACCTTGGCATCGGCGTCGGAGGCTGCTCCGGTCACCTGGATTTCGACGAACTTGGTTGCGCCTTCCCCGTCGCGCACCACCTGGTGGGACAGATCCAGCATGACCCGCTCCAGCCCCGCCGCAAACTCTGCGTTGCCGGTGGCATCCACGCCCGAGGCGCCGGTGGCACACAGCATCAGGCTGTCGGAGGTCGAGGTGTCGCTGTCCACGGTGATGCAATTGAAGGTCCGGTCGCAGATCTCCGCCAGCTGCGCCTGCAGCGCCGCCTGCTCGACCTTCGCATCGGTGAAGATGTAGACCAGCATCGTCGCCATGTCCGGTGCAATCATGCCCGAGCCTTTGGCAATGCCGGCGATCTTGACGGTCTTCCCTTCGATCCCGACCGTTGCGCTGGCACCTTTGGCGAAGGTGTCGGTGGTCATGATCGCCCTGGCGGCACCTTCCAGCGCGGTCTCGTCCAGTGCATCGTTCAGTTCGCCGATCTTCGCGACGATGCGGTCATGCGGCAGCGGTTCGCCGATCACGCCGGTCGAGGCGGTAAAGACACGCTCCGCCGGGACGCCTGCCGCAGCGGCAACCGCAGAGGTGATCTCTGCCACCGAGGTCTGCCCGTGACGGCCGGTAAAGGCGTTGGAGTTGCCAGAGTTTACCAGGATTGCCGCGCCGGCATCCGCAGCTCCGCCCAATTTGGCCTGGCAGTCCAGTACCGGGGCAGAACGGGTCTTGGAGCGCGTGAACACGCCGGCAACAGAGGTGCCCGGATCCATCACCGCCAGCATCACATCGGTGCGGCCTTGGTATTTCACACCGGCAGACGCAGAGGCAAAACGTACTCCCTTGATGACCGGCAGGTCGGGAAAGCTGGCGGGGGCCAGCGGCGAGACGGGCAGGGATTTCGCCATGATCAGTTCCTTACCAGGCTGAGGTCTTGCAGAATGGCCGGATCCAGATCCTCGATCTCGGGCCGCTCGATTTCGGACGCGGCGGTCAGCTCGTTCACACGCGCCTCGACCGCTTTCTGCTGCAGTTCATCGGCAAGCTGCGCCCGGACTTCATCGAATTCCGGGGCTTCGGTCTTGCGGCGCTCATTCAGCAGGATCACGTGCCAGCCGAATTGGGTCTGCACCGGGCCGGAGACCTCGCCCGAGCGCAGCTTGATCACCGCTTCTTCGAATTCCGGCACCATGCGGCCGGTGGTGAACCAGCCCAGATCGCCGCCGCTGGGGCCGGAGGGGCCGGTGGAGCGTTCCTTGGCGAGGGTGGCAAAATCGGCGCCGTCATCCAGCTCCTTGATTACGTCCAGCGCGTCCTCCTCGGTTTCGACCAGAATGTGGGCGGCGTGGAATTCATCGCCGCCGTCGCCGGAGGAGTATTTCTCCTCATAGGCCGCACGCAGCGCTTCTTCGCCGCTGGCGTTGTCCATCACCATCTCGATCACATTTGCCGCCAGCATGGCGCGCTCTTCGTTTTCGACCGACAGCTCCACATAGCGGGGCACCTCGCCATGCAGCTGCTGTTTCAGCGCGGTCTGCTGCACCAGCTGGTCAAGGATCGCGTTGAACAACACGTCATCCGGAAGCTGCTTGTACTGCTCCGGCAGGTTTTCGCGCGCCATGATCATATGGCCGATGGTGATATCTTCGCCATTGACCGTGGCAACCACCGTGTTGGCATGGGGTGCGGCAACTGCCGCAAGCGGAAGCGCTGCGCAGGCCGCCACTGCCATACCGCACAGAAAAGTGAGACCTTTACGCATAGAAATCTTCCTATTCCTTGGCCGCCGGGGGGCGTGCCGTTGACACTCTAAACCCTGCCGCTTACATCGCTCTGAGGCCATTGGCAGGACCGTCTTTCCACCTTGTTTATGGGTTGCGGACACGGCGGGCAAGCCTGCCCGATGCAAAGGCCGGAGATAGGATCGCTGGAGAAAACATGCTGGGTTTCGGAACACTCGCCAAAAAGGTTTTCGGCACGCCGAACGACCGTAGGATCAAGGCGACGCGGCCGCTGATCGCACAGATCAACGCGCTGGAGGACGAGTTCGCGAAGCTCAGCGACGACGGGCTGATCGGTAAGACCGAAGAACTGCGCAAGCGCGCCCTGGACGGCGAAAGCCTGGACGCGCTGCTGCCGGAGGCTTTTGCCAACGTGCGCGAAGCGGCCAAGCGGGCCCTGGGCCTGCGCGCCTTTGACACCCAGCTGATGGGCGGCGTGTTCCTGCATCAGGGCAACATTTCCGAGATGAAGACCGGCGAGGGCAAAACCCTCGTGGCGACTTTCCCGGCCTATCTGAACGCGCTGACCGGCAAGGGCGTCCACGTGGTCACGGTGAACGAATACCTGGCCAAGCGCGACAGCGAATGGATGGGCAAGGTGTTTGCCCAGCTCGGCATGACCACCGGCGTGATCTGGTCCGGTCAGGCCGACGCCGAAAAGATGGCCGCCTATGGCTGCGACGTCACCTATGCCACGAACAACGAACTGGGCTTCGATTACCTGCGCGACAACATGAAACCGTCGCTGGACCAGGTGTTCCAGAAGCAGCACAACTTTGCCATCGTCGACGAGGTGGACTCGATCCTGATCGACGAGGCCCGCACCCCGCTGATCATTTCCGGCCCCGCCGAGGACCGCTCCGAGCTGTACGCGACCATCGACAAGATGATCCCGCTGCTGTCGGAGGAGCATTATGAGGTCGACGAGAAAACCCGCGGTGTGACCTTCACCGAGGACGGCAACGAGTATCTGGAGCAGACGCTGCGCCAGCATGGGCTCTTGGAAGAAGAGGCCTCGCTCTACGATCCCGAAAGCACAACCGTCGTCCACCACGTGAACCAGGCGCTGCGCGCGCACAAGCTGTTTCAGCGCGACAAGGACTATATCGTCCGCGACGGCCAGGTGGTGCTGATCGACGAATTCACTGGCCGCATGATGCCGGGCCGCCGCCTGTCCGAAGGGCTGCACCAGGCCATCGAAGCCAAGGAAGATGTGCAGATCCAGCCGGAAAACACCACCCTGGCCTCTGTCACCTTCCAGAACTACTTCCGCCTCTACGACAAGCTGTCGGGCATGACCGGCACCGCGATGACCGAGGCGGAGGAATTCGCCGAAATCTACAGCCTCGGCGTGGTCGAAGTGCCGACCAACCGCCCGATCGCGCGGGTGGATGAGGACGATCAGGTCTACCGCACCGCCCGCGAGAAATACGAGGCGATGATCAAGGAAGCCAAGAAGGCAAATGAGAAGGGCCAGCCGGTCCTCCTGGGCACCACCTCGATCGAGAAATCAGAGCTGCTGAGCCAGCTGCTGGAGAAGGAAGGCATCCCGCACAACGTGCTGAACGCCCGCCACCATGAGCAGGAAGCGCAGATCGTCGCCGATGCTGGCCGCTTTGGCGCGGTGACCATCGCCACCAACATGGCCGGCCGCGGTACCGACATTCAGCTGGGCGGCAACGTCGAATTGAAGGTGCTGGAGGCGCTGGAGGCAAACCCCGATGCGGATCCGGCCCAGCTGCGTGCGGCTGAGGAAGCCAAGCACGCCGAGGAAAAGCAGAAAGTGCTGGATGCCGGCGGGCTGTTTGTTATGGCGTCCGAACGCCACGAAAGCCGCCGCATCGACAACCAGCTGCGCGGCCGTTCGGGCCGTCAGGGCGACCCGGGCCGCACCCGCTTCTACCTCAGCCTCGAAGACGACCTGATGCGAATCTTCGGCTCCGAACGGCTGGACAAGCTGCTGTCGTCGCTGGGCATGAAGGAAGGCGAAGCGATCATTCACCCCTGGGTGAACAAGTCGCTGGAACGCGCCCAGGCCAAGGTCGAGGGCCGCAACTTCGACATGCGCAAGAACGTGCTGAAGTTCGACGACGTGATGAACGACCAGCGCAAGGTGATCTTCAGCCAGCGCCGCGAGATCATGGCGGCCGAGGACCTGTCCGAGATCGTCGACGACATGCGCCACGAGGTGATCGACGACCTTCTCGACACCCATATGCCGCCCAAGACCTATGCGGACCAGTGGGACACCGCGGGCCTGCAGGAGCAGGTGCGTGAGATGCTGGGCATCGAGGTGCCGGTGGCGGCATGGGCCGCCGAAGAAGGCGTCGATGACGAGCAGATCCGCGAGCGCCTGGTGGAGGCCTCCGACAAGCTGATGGCGGAAAAGGCCGCGGCCTTTGGTCCGGAGAACATGCGCAACATTGAAAAGCAGGTGCTGCTGCAGACCATCGACAAGAAATGGCGCGAACACCTGCTGACGCTGGAGCATCTGCGCTCGGTTGTCGGGTTCCGCGGCTACGCGCAGCGCGATCCGCTCAACGAGTACAAGAACGAGAGCTTCCAGCTGTTTGAAAGCATGCTCGACAGTCTGCGCGAGGAAGTGTCCCAGCAGCTGAGCCGGGTGCGCCCGATGACCGAGGAAGAGCAGCAGCAGATGCTGATGGAAATGGCGGCCCGGCAGGCTGCGATGCAGAAGTTGGCGGCCGCGCCTGCCCCTGCTGAAGCCGCCGCAGAAGAACCCGTACCGGGCTTTGCCGAGGATGATCCCTCCACGTGGGGCAACCCCTCGCGCAACGACAAATGCCCCTGCGGCTCCGGCAAGAAGTTTAAGCACTGCCACGGCAGCCTCGCCTGACCGCAGGCCCCGAACACTCAGGGTCCGGCCAAAACACCGGAACCTGCCTCCCGGCCGCGGAGGGTGAGTACTCCCGCCCGTCTCCGGTCTTTGTCCAAAGACCGCTCCCGTTGGGCGTAGCGCTGCGCGATGCGCAGCGCTACGCCCAAGGCTGCCAGGGAGTTTCTGGCGAAGCCAGGGCCCCCGCAGGCGCGGGAGTTCCCCGCCTGAGTTTTCGCGTTGTTGTTTCCACCTCTGCAACAATGATGGCAAAGCTGCCGCATTTGCCGGAATCTCTCCCGGTTGAGGCCACAAACCGGCCGGCATTTTCAGCCAAGCTTGCGTTGACAGACAGGTTCAGGAGGATCCCATGCTGAGCAAACAGGTGGTGCTGACAAGTGCGATGACACTGGCGTGCGCCTTGGGCATCGGGTTCTTTATGCAGGCATCCAGCCCCCGCTGGGCGGGGGAGGCGGCTGCTGCAGCAGACCCGCAGCTGCCGCCCGAACCCGGGCCGGCTGAACTCAAGATTGAGAATATCACCCTGACCTCCCGCCGGGCTGAACCGGCCCTTTCTGACGTGCAGCCGCAATCCGCGCCTCTGGCGCAGCCCGGCGCCTGCAATGTGACAGCAGCGGCTGAAGCTGGCCCCATGGCCATGGTGTCCCTCACCGTTTCCGCGCCGTGCCACGGCGGCGAGCGCTTGACCGTGCATCACAGCGGCATGACCTTCACCGCCGCACTGGACCGGTCCGGGCACTTCGCAGCGCAGGTTCCGGCCCTGACGCGGACCGCGGTTTATATTGCGGAGACCGCTAGCGGAGGCGGTGCGGTTGCCGTTGCCGAAGCTGCGGACGCGGAGACCGTGGAGCGCGTGGTTCTGCAGTGGAGCGGCAGCAGCGGCCTTGAAATTCACGCCCGGGAGTTCGGCGCGGGGTATGGCAGCACCGGCCATGTCTGGCACGGGGCGGCGTCCGGCCTGTCTGCCGGGCAGGTGATCCGGCTTGGTGATGCCAGCCTTCTGGCGCCGCGTATCGCCGAAATCTACAGCGTCCCGTCCCGCCAGACAGGCCGCTCCGGAACGGTCTCCGTGACCGCCGAAGCGGAGGTGACGGGCCAGAACTGCGGCCGCGATATTTCGGCCCAGGCGCTGCAGCTGAGCGGCGGACGGCTCAGCAGCCGGGATCTGGTGATTGCAATGCCGGATTGCGATGCTCAGGGCAGTTTTCTGGTGTTGAATAATCTGGTGGAAGACCTGAAAATCGCCTCCAACTGATTTGCGGTAACTTCAGGTATCCATATGACCTTCTTGCGTGCGGCCGTCTGCGCCGCACTTTTTCTGGCGGCTTTCGCGCGCGCGCTTGCGGCCGAGGATGTCACCCTATCTTCGCCGGATGGCGCGGTTGAGATCACCGGCACGCTGCTGGGCTTCGACGGCGAGTTTTACCGGGTGCAGACCCAGTTCGGCGAACTCACCGTGGACGGCTCCGGCGTGTCCTGCGAGGGGCCGGGCTGTCCCAGCCTGTCCGGGTTTGTGGCGGAGATAACCCTGGCGGGGTCATCCACCATGTCCGAAGTGCTGCTGCCGGCGCTGATCGAGGGGTTTGCGCTGCGCAACGGCTACCAGACCCGGCGGGAACCGCTGCCGCAGGGCAACTTCAGCCATGTCCTGCTGCGCGGCCAGCAGCCTGCTGCCCGGTTCACCTTCACGGCCAGCAATACCGATGCCGGGTTTGCGGCGCTGATCGCGGATGAGGCCGATGTGGCGATGGCGCTG
This sequence comes from Leisingera sp. UBA4491, assembly GCF_002388965.1. Lineage (NCBI taxonomy): Bacteria > Pseudomonadati > Pseudomonadota > Alphaproteobacteria > Rhodobacterales > Roseobacteraceae > Leisingera > Leisingera sp. UBA4491. The sequence goes on from NZ_DGNN01000013.1 coordinate 167,071, forward strand.
CGCGAGATCCGCCCGCTGGAGCAAAAGGCGGCCCGCGCCGCGCAGCTGGGGGATCTGACCGCACCCGGCCGCAGCCGCGTGCTGGCGCTGGACGCCTTCGTGCCGGTGGTGGCGCCCGGCAATCCGGTGCGGGAGATTTCCTTGCCGCAACTGGCGCAGGTTCTGTCCGGCCGGATTGCCAACTGGAAGGAGCTTGGCGGCCCCGACGCGCCGATTTCCCTGCATATGCCAGTGTCCGGCTCCGGGCTGGCGCAAGCGGTGGAGGATAAGCTGATGGCGCCTTTTGGCGCCGGGTTCGCGCCGCAGATCCGGCGTCACGACCGCAGCAGCACACTGGTGCGCCAGGTTCTGGTCGACCCGTTTTCCATCGGAATCGCCAGCTATGCGGAGAAGGGCGCGGCGCGGATGCTGACGCTGACGGGGCCGTGCGGGTTTTCCCTGCAGGCCAGCCGCTGGGCGGTGAAGACCGAGGATTATCCCCTGACGGTGCCGATGTTCCTGTACCTTCCGGCCCGCCGCCTGCCCAAGGTGGCGCGGGATTTCCTGACCTATGTTCGCGGGCCGGCGGCGCAGGCGGTGATCCGCCGGGCGGGGTTCGTGGATCAGGCGCCGGAGCTGATCCCGGTCAGCCGCCAGGGCAGCCGCTTTGCCAATGCGATCCTGGCCGCAGAGGGTGAGGCCGGGCTGGAAGAGCTGCAGCGGCTGGTCACGGTGCTGGGCGGGATGCGGCGGCTGACAGCCTCCTTCCGGTTCGAGCCCGGCTCAGCCCGCCCGGATGCGCAGTCCCGCAGCAATATCGAGCAGCTGGCCCGGGCGCTGGAAGCCGGGGAATTTGATGCCAAGGAGATTGTTTTTGCGGGGTTTTCCGACGGTGTCGGGCCTGCGGAGGGCAACCGGCAGATCGCGCTGAAACGCGCGGGCGCAGTGCGTGACGCAGTGGTGAAGGCCGCCGAGACTGCCGATATCAGCCGGGTTCGGATCCGGACCGAGGGCTTTGGCGAGGCGCTGCCGATGGCCTGTGATGACAGCGCCTGGGGCCGCCAGATCAACCGCCGGGTCGAGGTCTGGGTGCGCTAGGAGCGGCACGCCGGGCGCGCTCCCGCGCGTTTGGCAAGGCATCAGGGATGCCCTGCAACGCCTAGGGCCGGGCACCGCGCTGGCGCGCGGTGCGGCCGCGCTAGAGAAGCCCCTGGGCGCGGAAGCTGAGCTCGGTGGATTTGCCGATGATCAGGTGGTCGTGCAGGGTGATGCCAAGTGCGGTGAGGGCGGCCTGGATCTGGTCCGTCATGCCGATGTCACTGTCCGATGGCGTGGGGTCGCCGGACGGATGATTGTGCACTAAAATCAAGGCGCTGGCGTTCAACTCAAGGGCGCGTTTGGCGACCTCCCGCGGGTAGACGGGAACGTGATCGACGGTGCCGCGGGCCTGTTCCTCGTCCGCGATCAGCACGTTCTTGCGGTCCAGGAACAGGATACGGAACTGCTCTGTCTCGCGGTGGGCCATGGTGGTGTGGCAATAGTCCAGCAGCGCGTCCCAGCTGGAGATCACCTGCCGCTGCATCACCCGGGCGCGGGCCATCCGGTGGGCTGCAGCCTCCAGCACTTTGAAATCGATGATGACGGCATCGCCGATGCCTTTGACACGCGCCAGACGTTCCGGCGAGGCAGTCACCACGCGGTTGAAATCCCCAAAGGTTTCAAGCAGTTGCCGCGCCAGGGGTTTGACGTCCCGGCGCGGGATGGAGCGGAACAGGAGCAGCTCCAGCAGCTCGTAATCCGGCATTGCCGCGGCGCCGCCCTGCATGAAGCGCTCGCGCAGGCGGGCGCGGTGATCTTTGATGTAGGAGGGCAGGCGGCCCGGAGACAGGGGGGCCGCAGGGGTGTCGTCGCCGCCGGGAAACAGCGGCAGGGAGACGTCCTCGAATGCGGGATCCTGTGCCATACTGCCATAGTGCCGCCATCATGGTTGAGGAAGTGTTAACTCCCGCCGCAAGGTACGCCGCGATGCGGCGGCAGAGCGGGGGTGACAGGCGTGCACCCCCTGTACACCCCCTGTGCACCGCCGCGGTGCGGCGTGCCTGGATTCTGCCGCGGCCGGCTGGCAATAGGTTCGGGCGGAGCGCTAAAGAAAAAGCGCCCCGGCAGGGGCGCTTTCATCTGCGGCTCAGCTGGGCAAAACCCCGGCCTCAGCCTTTCATTCCGTCCCAGAAGCTTTTCACCGAAGAGAAGAAGCTGCGGGATTCGGGGTTGGTGTTTTCCGCGGAGATGTCCTCGAACTCGCGCAGAAGCTCCTTCTGGCGCGTGGTGAGGTTCATCGGGGTTTCCACCGCCAGTTCGATGAACATGTCGCCGGTGGCGCCGCCACGGAGCGCCGGCATGCCCTTGCCGCGCAGGCGCATCTGACGGCCCGACTGGCTGCCCTCGGGGATCTGCACCCGGCCGCGGCCGCCGTCGATGGTCGGCACCTCGATGGAGCCGCCAAGTGCTGCCTTGGCCATGCTGACCGGCACCCGGCAGTAGAGGTTGTTGCCGTCACGCTCGAACAGCTTATGCGCCGAGACCTCGACAAAGATGTAGAGGTCGCCCGGAGGGCCGCCGCGCAGGCCGGCTTCGCCTTCGCCTGCCAGGCGGATGCGGGTGCCGGTTTCGACGCCTGCCGGAATGTTCACCGACAGCGAGCGGTCCTTTTCCACCCGGCCGTGGCCATGGCAGGATTTGCACGGGTTCTTGATGATCTGGCCCAGGCCCGAACAGGTCGGGCAGGTGCGTTCGACGGTGAAGAAGCCCTGCTGCGCGCGGACCTTGCCCATGCCGGAGCAGGTCGGGCAGTTGGTCGGCTCGACCCCGCCTTCGGCGCCGGTGCCCTCGCAAGAGGAGCAGGCCACTGACGTCGGCACCTTGATGGTCTTGTGCAGGCCGGAAAAGGCCTCTTCGAGCGAGACCCGCAGGTTATACCGCAAGTCGGCACCGCGGGCGGCCCGCTGCCGTCCGCCGCCGCCGCGCTGGCCGCCCATGAAGTCGCCGAACAGATCGTCGAACACATCCGAGAAGGCGGAGGAGAAATCGCCGCCGCCAAAGCCCTGGCCGTGGCCGCCGCCCATGCCGTTTTCAAAGGCGGCATGGCCAAAGCGGTCGTAGGCCGCCTTTTTGTCAGCGTCCTTCAGAACGTCGTAGGCCTCATTGGCCTCTTTGAACTGCGCCTCGGCGTCCGGATTGTCCTTGTTCCGGTCGGGATGCAGTTCCTTGGCCTTCTTGCGAAAGCCTTTTTTGATTTCGTCAGCGGTGGCGCCTTTGGCCACCCCGAGAACGTCGTAATAGTCGCGTTTTGACATCGGTTACCCCATCTGCCTCAACGAAAATGGGCCGGTCCGGGGTACGGACCGGCCCGCTTTGGCCTGAGTGTCAGGCGTTAGCGCTTGTCGTCGTCCAGGTCTTCAAATTCGGCGTCAACAATGTCGTCATCGGCCGGGCCTGCGGACGCATTATCCGCGGCTGCGGGCTCTTCCTCGGCTTCTTCGGCCTGCGCCTTGTAGATCGCCTCGCCCAGCTTCATCGCGGCCTCGGTGACGTTCTGGATGCCGGACTTGATCTTCTCGGCGGACGATTTCTCGTTCTCCAGATCGTCCTTCAGCGCAGCCACGGCCAGTTCGATCACTTCGACGGTGGACGGGTCTACCTTGTCGCCGTGCTCTTCCACCGATTTCTCGGTCGAGTGGATCAGCGATTCGGCTTGGTTCTTGGCTTCCACCAGCTCGCGGCGTTCCTTGTCCGCCTCGGCGTTGGCTTCGGCGTCCTTGACCATCTTTTCGATGTCGTCGTCGGACAGGCCGCCCGATGCCTGGATGGTGATCTGCTGTTCCTTGCCGGTCGCCTTGTCCTTGGCGCCGACCGACACGATGCCGTTGGCGTCGATGTCGAAGGTCACTTCGATCTGCGGCATGCCGCGCGGTGCCGGCGGGATGTCTTCCAGGTTGAACTGGCCGAGCATCTTGTTGTCGGCAGCCATTTCACGCTCGCCCTGGAACACGCGGATGGTCACGGCGTTTTGGTTGTCTTCCGCGGTCGAGAACACCTGGCTCTTCTTGGTCGGGATGGTGGTGTTGCGGTCGATCAGGCGGGTGAAGACGCCGCCCAGGGTTTCGATGCCCAGCGACAGCGGGGTCACGTCGAGCAGCACCACGTCCTTGACGTCGCCCTGCAGAACGCCGGCCTGGATCGCGGCGCCCATGGCAACCACTTCATCCGGGTTCACACCCTTGTGCGGCTCCTTGCCGAAGAACTTGGTCACTTCCTCGATGACACGCGGCATCCGGGTCATGCCGCCGACCAGAACCACCTCGTCAATGTCGGAGGCGGAGAGGCCTGCGTCCTTGAGAGCCGCCTTGCAGGGGTCCATCGAACGCTTGATCAGGTCGGAAACCAGGCTTTCCAGCTTGGCGCGGGTCAGCTTCATCACCATGTGCAGCGGCTGGCCCGAGGACGGGTCCATCGAGATGAATGGCTGGTTGATCTCGGTCTGCGAGGTGGAGGACAGTTCGATCTTGGCTTTTTCAGCAGCCTCTTTCAGGCGCTGCAGAGCCATCTTGTCCTTGGACAGATCGACGCCGTTTTCCTTTTTGAACTCATCCGCCAGATAGTTGACGATGCGCATGTCGAAGTCTTCGCCGCCCAGGAAGGTGTCGCCATTGGTCGACTTCACTTCGAACAGGCCGTCGTCGATTTCCAGAATGGTCACGTCGAAGGTGCCGCCGCCGAGGTCATAAACGGCGATGGTCTGGGTGTTCTCTTTGTCCAGGCCATAGGCCAGCGCAGCCGCGGTCGGCTCGTTGATGATGCGCAGCACTTCGAGGCCCGCGATCTTGCCGGCGTCTTTGGTGGCCTGACGCTGGGCGTCGTTGAAGTAGGCAGGCACGGTGATCACCGCCTGGGTGACTTCCTCGCCCAGGTAGGATTCCGCGGTTTCCTTCATCTTGCCCAGGGTGAAAGCGGAGATTTGCGACGGGGAGTATTTCTCACCCTTTGCTTCGACCCATGCGTCGCCGTTGCCGCCGTTCACGATGGAGAACGGCACCATTTTCTTGTCTTTTGCGACAGCGGGGTCGTCAAACCGGCGGCCGATCAGGCGCTTGACGCCGAAAACGGTGTTGTCGGGGTTGGTCACCGCCTGGCGCTTGGCGGGCTGGCCGACCAGACGCTCTTCATCGGTGAAGGCGACAATCGACGGGGTGGTGCGCGCGCCCTCGGCGTTTTCGATCACGCGGGGCTGGGAGCCATCCATGATGGCCACGCAGGAGTTGGTGGTACCCAGGTCAATGCCGATAACTTTGCTCATGTTCGATCCCTTACATTTACTCAAGGCGATTACCCGAGGCCTGAACCCGTTGCGGCATCCCGGCCCCGATCTGAAGTTGCGGTTTGGTCTGCACCTTGCCGCGTCCCGGCGTATATAGGGACGTGAAAACGGCCCTGCAAGCGCTCAGGCGCGCGGCCAAGCGTGAATCAATGCGCTTTTTTGCAGCGGTCTTGGTTAAGGATGGATGAACGGCAATGACCCTGCTGCGCGTGCGCGGATTCGATATCCACAAGGGCTGTCTGGAGCCCGCCCGGCAGGCGGCGCTGATCGAGGCGCTGCGGCCTGTGCTGAAGGCAGCGCCCCTGTTTTCGCCGGTGGTGCCGGGCGGCGGGCAGATGTCGGTGCGGATGACCTCGGCCGGGAAATTCGGCTGGTATTCCGATGCCTCCGGCTACCGCTATGCCGAAGCACACCCGTCGGGGCGGCCCTGGCCCGCGATCCCGGACCCGGTGCTGGAGATCTGGCGGCAGCTGACCGGGCTGGAGCGCGAACCGGAATGCTGCCTGCTGAACTACTACGGCGAGGGCGCCCGGATGGGGCTGCATCAGGACAAGGATGAGGCGGATTTCTCCTATCCCGTGGTTTCCATTTCGCTGGGCGATGACGGGCTGTTCCGGATCGGCAACCGGACCCGCGGAGGCAAGACGGAGTCGGTTTGGCTGAACTCGGGCGATGTGGTGGTGATGGGCGGCGAGGCGCGGCTGATGTATCACGGGGTGGACCGGATCCGGTTCAAATCCTCCCGCCTGCTGCCCAAGGGCGGACGGATTAACCTGACCTTGAGGGTGGTGACGTGAGGCCGGAGGCGGGCGCAAAAGTTTTACGGAAAACTTTTGCCAAGACTTTTGAGTAAAAGTCTTGGGCCGGAACGCCGCTCAGGGCGCCAGCGAGCAGCAGCCGGATTGCAAGTCGGGTGTGTCCAGCTGAAACAGGTCAACCGACAACCCAAAGGTGCGGTCTGACATGCCATCGCTGCAGGCCGAACGGCGGATCACCGCGCCGGCGCCGCCTTCCAGAGGAAGCAGATAATGACCGCCATGGTTTCGCGATGTGAGCACCCGTCCGGCTTTGAGCCGGGTGTGGCCGCCAGGGGTGGCGTAATCCGCCGCACCGTCCTGTGTAATGTTCAGGATCCAAAACGGTTCGGTTCCAAAGCAACTGAATCGGCGCGGCAGTGCCAGACCATCCTCTGTGGACGCCCGTGTCAGGTAGCGCAGGGCAGCCCAGCCTGAGCGCTCGCCGCTGTTCACCAGGCCCCATGTGCCGCTGCCGTCCGCTGCCACGACCTCAACCCCGGCTTGATCCGGCGCCAGGGTGCCAATGATTTCAGCGCTCGCTGAAGGGGCGCTGCGGATGTTCAGCACGTCATCCGCCGCCACGCCGGCGACGCTGTAAAGCGCCGGAAACTCCTGCGCTGCGGCCGGCAGAGCGGCGGCGGCCAGCCAGAGCAAGGCGGCAGCGGCGCACCGTCTCGTCGCCCTCATCGCCGCGCGCTCCAGCTGAGGGAGACGTTGCGGCGGGTGTAGAACTCCCCCATCAGACCGATCACGATCAGCACCAGTGCCACCCAGGCCGCATACTGCCAGGAGCTGAAATGCGGGTTGTAGTTGATGAACACAAAGCCGCGGGACTGGTCGATGCAGTGGAACAGCGGGTTCCAGTCGAACATCGCCAGCATGAAGCTGGGCAGCGTGTTTGCCAGAAACATCTTGCCCGAAGCGATCATGTTAGCCCTCTGGTAGATCATGGTCAGGATGCTGACAAAGCCGGGCGCCCAGGGTTTCAGTACCAGGAATACCAGCCCCACGGACGCGCCCGTGATCCAGGCCAGCAGCACCATGCCGAAAGCCCCCGCCGGATCTTCGATATGCAGGGGGGTGAAGGCAACGTGGTAGACAAACAGGATGATGAACAGCGACAGCACCTGAATATAAAGCGCGCCGATGGCCGCGGACAGAATGGCCACCATCGTGTTCATCGGGGCGTGCTGCATCATCGGGCTGCTGGGCCCTTCGGCGCCCGCAACCGCACTGACGGTTTTGGTGTGCACCATGAACAGAAAAATGCCGGACATCACATACAGCAGGAAATCGCCGCGGATGGCGGAGCCGCGCAGCCCAAGGAGCGCAAACATCACGTAAAAGGCGGCCACAAAGAGCACCGCCTGCATGATGTTCAGGCCAAGCGCGGCAAAGGCGTTGTTATGCTTGGAGCGGACGCTGCGCACGACGGAGTGGAACACGACCTCTGTGAGGGCGACAAAACCGGAGATCCAGGATTGCTGCGTGCGCTGCTGAAACATGAGGCCTGTATTCTCTGCTCGAATCCGATGCGGCTGCTTGCCGTTCTGCTGTCTGCACAGCATAAGAGACGAGAGGCAAATTTTCAATTAAACCCGACAGGGAGGTCCGCGTGACATATGAAGACCTGGTGCCCGTGATCCGCCGCCTGGCCATCGAGGCCGGCGCAAAGATCATGGAGATCTACAACTCCGACGATTTCGGCGTGAAGGTGAAATCCGACGAGAGCCCGGTGACGGAAGCGGATGAAGCCGCGGATGCGCTGATTTCGGCGGGCCTGCGGGCGGCGTTCCCGGACATGATGCTGGTTACCGAGGAGCAGGCGGCTTCGCACAGTGCGCGCGGCGACACCTTCCTGATCGTCGACCCGCTGGACGGCACCAAGGAATTCATCCACCGCCGCGGCGACTTCACCGTCAATATCGCGCTGGTGGAAATGGGTGTGCCGACCCGCGGCGTGGTCTATGCGCCGGCAAAGGAGCGGATGTTCTTTACCCTGGCGGACGGCAGCGCAGTCGAGGAAACAGGCGCGTTCGATCCCGAGACCATCGGGGAAATCCGCCCGATCCGGGTTGCGGACAGCGACAATTCGGCCCTCATGGTGGTGGCCTCGAAATCGCACCGCGATCAGGCAACCGACGATTACATCGGCAAGTACAGCGTCAAGGACATGAAGAGCGCGGGCTCTTCGCTGAAATTCTGCCTGGTGGCCACCGGCGAGGCGGATCTGTATCCGCGTGTCGGCCGCACCATGGAGTGGGACACCGCCGCCGGTCACGCGGTGCTGGCGGGCGCTGGCGGGAAAGTGGTGCGTTTTGACGATCATTCCCCGCTTATTTACGGTAAAGAGGGCTATGCGAACCCGTTCTTCATCGCCTATGCACCGGCCGTGGAATTGAAGAAAGCCTGATGTCTGTCCTGATTGTCATCCCCGCCCGCTACGCCTCGACCCGTTACCCCGGCAAGCCGCTGGTGCCATTGACCGGGGCCACCGGTGAAAAGCGCACCCTGGTGGAGCGCTCCTGGCGGGCGGCCTGTTCGGTGCAGGGCGCGGACCGGGTGGTGGTGGCAACGGATGACGATCGCATCAAGGACGCGGCTGAGGCGTTCGGCGCCGAAGTGGTGATGACCGCGCCGGAGTGCGCCAACGGCACCGAGCGCTGCGCCGAGGCGCATGCGGCGCTGGGCGGCGGCTATGAGATCGTGGTGAACCTGCAGGGCGATGCGCCGCTGACCCCGCATTGGTTTGTCGAGGATCTGGTCGCCGGCCTGCGCGATGCGCCCGGCATGGAGCTGGCGACGCCGGTGCTGCGCTGCAACGGCGAGACGCTGAACAGCCTGCTGGCAGACCGCAAGGCGGGCCGGGTCGGCGGCACCACAGCGGTGTTTGCCGAGGACCGCAGCGCGCTCTATTTCTCCAAAGAGGTGGTGCCTTATTGCGGCAAGGCTTATGGCGCTGGCGAAAACACGCCGGTCTTTCATCACGTCGGCGTCTATGCCTACCGCCCGGATGCCCTGGCAGCGTATTCTGGTTGGCGGGCCGGGCCGCTGGAAAACCTGGAAGGCCTGGAGCAGCTGCGGTTCCTGGAGAACGGGCGCAAGGTGCTGTGTGTTGAGGTGGATGCGCGCGGGCGGGAGTTCTGGGAGCTGAACAACCCTGAGGACGTGCCGCGCCTGGAGGCTATGATGAAGAAAATGGGGCACGAGTGACTGGATCATGGTAATGAGAGACAGTAATGGCACGCGACGGTTGCATACCGGCGGCCGCAGAGGGCAGCAGGCAGCTGCGTTGAAATTCGTTGGAGGCGGCCGGGCGTAATGCGCGCCAGCTTCTCCGCGGCTCGCGCTGGAGACAGCCGCAGGCCCGGTAATTAAAGTACAGTGAGAACGACATGCGTAGAAAAGTAACTAAGGCAATTTTTCCGGTTGCGGGCCTGGGGACACGGTTCCTGCCGGCAACCAAGTCGGTGCCTAAGGAAATCATGACCCTGGTCGACCGGCCGCTGGTGCAATACGCCATCGACGAGGCGCGCGCTGCCGGGATCAAGGAGTTCATCTTTGTCACCTCGCGCGGCAAGGGCGCGCTGGAGGACTATTTCGACCATTCGCCGGTCCTGGAGCAGGAGCTGCGCAGGAAGGGCAAGGACGACCTGCTGGAAATCCTCAAGAGCACAGACATGGAATCCGGTGCCATTGCCTATATCCGCCAGCACAAGGCGCTGGGCCTCGGCCATGCGGTCTGGTGCGCGCGCCGGCTGATCGCCAATGAACCCTTTGCGGTGATCCTGCCGGACGACGTGATCGCGGCGGAAAAGCCCTGTCTGCAGCAGATGGTCGAAGCCTACGAGGAAACCGGCGGCAACATGGTTGCCGCGATGGAGGTTCCGCCGGAGCAGACATCGTCTTATGGTGTGCTCGACGTGAAAGAGGACATGGGCCAGGTGGTTGCCGCCAACGGCATGGTGGAAAAGCCCAAGATGGAAGAGGCGCCGTCGAACCTGGCGGTGATCGGCCGGTACATCCTGGCGCCGTCGGTTCTGAAGAACCTCAACAAGATGAAGCAGGGCGCGGGCGGCGAAATCCAGCTGACCGATGCAATCGCCGAAGACATCGCCAAGGATGTGCCGGTCTACGGCTACCGCTTCCGCGGCCAGCGGTTCGACTGCGGCTCCAAGGCGGGCTTCCTGCAGGCGACCGTCGCCTTTGCGCTGGCGCGCGATGAGCTGCGGGACGACCTGCTGAGCTACATCACCGAAATCGCGCAGGTCGGAAAGGCCGCGCAGTAACCACTCTGGCCGCCCTCCCGGGGGCGGCCCAGCATGGGGCAGAGACAGTGACAAATATCCTTGTGACCGGCGGTGCCGGATACATCGGCTCGCATGCCTGCAAGGCACTAAAGGCGGCGGGCTATACACCTGTAACCTACGACAACCTGGTGACCGGCTGGCAGGATGCGGTCAAGTTCGGCCCCTTCGAGAAGGGCGATCTGAACGACCGCGCCCGGCTGGATGAGGTGTTTGCCAAATACCGGCCGGCCGCGGTGATGCATTTCGCGGCGTTGAGCCAGGTGGGCGAGGCGATGAGCGAGCCGGGCCGCTACTGGGCCAACAACACCGGCGGGTCGCTGAACCTGGTGGAGGCCGCGGTGGCGGCGGGCTGCCTGGACTTCGTGTTCTCTTCGACCTGCGCCACCTATGGCGAGCATGACAATGTGGTGCTGGACGAAAACACCCCGCAGCTGCCGCTGAATGCCTATGGCGCCTCCAAGCGCGCGGTCGAGGATATCCTCAAGGATTTCGGCGCCGCCCACGGGTTGCGGTCGGTGATTTTCCGTTACTTCAACGTGGCGGGTGCCGACCCCGAGGCCGAAGTGGGAGAGTTCCACCGGCCCGAGACCCATCTGGTGCCGCTGGTGCTGGATGCAGTTGCGGGCAAGCGCGATGCGCTGACCATCTTCGGCACCGACTACGACACGCCGGACGGCACCTGCATCCGCGATTACGTGCATGTCTGCGACCTGGTGGACGCGCATGTGCTGGGCCTGAAGTGGCTGGAAGACGGCAAGGGCAGCCAGGTGTTCAACCTGGGCACCGGCAGCGGCTTTTCGGTGCGCGAGGTGATGGACAAGGCGGAAGCCGTGACCGGCCAGAAAGTGCCCTGCAACACTGGCCCGCGCCGGGCTGGCGACTGCACCAAGCTGGTGTCGGGCTCGACCCGCGCGGTGACCGATCTGGGCTGGGAGCCGCGGCGCTCCACCCTGGAAACCATGATCGCCGATGCCTGGAAGTGGCACAAGACGGGTCATTACGAGGCTTGAGCATGACTGGCCCCGCCGCCCCTGATCTGCCGCCGCTGGGCCTGACCGGGGCCTACCGGATGCGGTGGAAGCGGCGGCGGATGCTGTGGCGGGCCTTGCGGGCCCGCCGCGGGATGGCCAAGGCCGCGGACCGCACCGGGCAGATCCCCCAGGAAGGCGTTCTCGTCTTCACTGTTCTGCGCAATGAGATCACCCGGCTGCCCTTTTTCCTTGAGCATTACCGGCGCCTGGGCGCGGTGCATTTCCTGGCCGTGGACAACGCCAGCGATGACGGCAGCGCCGAACTGCTGGCGGACCAGCCGGATGTGTCCCTGTGGCGCGCCGGCGGCAGCTACCGGGACACGCGTTTTGGTCTCGACTGGCTGGGCTGGCTGCTGATCCGGTATGGCCACGGGCGCTGGTGCCTGACGGTCGATACGGATGAGCTGCTGGCCTATTCGGGCATGGAGACGCATTGGCTGGACGCCCTGACGCAGCGGCTGGCGCAGCAGGGGCGCACGGGATTTGGCGCGCTGATGCTGGATCTTTATCCCAAGGGACCGCTGGGCGCGCAGAGCTATGCACCCGGGCAGGACCCGTGCGAGGTGCTGCAGTGGTTTGACGCCGGGCCTTACCGCGCGGTGCGGCAGCAGCCGATGGGCAATCTGTGGGTGCAGGGCGGTGTGCGCCAGCGTGTGTTTTTCCCGGACCAGCCGGAGCGATCGCCGACGCTGAACAAGCTGCCGCTGGTGCGCTGGAACCGGCGCTATGCCTATATCAACTCCACCCATTCGATGCTGCCGCCGCGGATGAATGCGCAATACGGCGGGCCGGGCGGCACAGCGCCGTCAGGGGTGCTGCTGCACACGAAATTCCTGCCGGAAATTGTTTCCAGATCGGCAACGGAAAAACAGCGGCAGCAGCATTTCCACACGCCGCAGCAATTTGACACCTATTACGACCGGATCGCGCAAGCGCCGGATCTGTGGCACCCGGGATCTGTCCGCTACCGCGGTCCGGACCAGCTGGCAGAACTCGGTCTGATGACGCCGCTGTCCTGGTGACCGCCATGTCCGGCGCGGGGTGTTGCAGCCGCGCCGTGCGTCCGCGTAACTGTTTCTAAATCCGTTGTTAATACCATATGCCCGTGACATATTGCGCGGAAACTTGCCGAAGGTGCAGGGCGGCTTCGGCAGGCTGGCGCGCTCCTTGGAAAAGGGTTTGGAGTAAACGTGGGGCTTTGGGATTCTTACCGGATGCGGTTGCGGCGCAAACGGCGGCTGGTCCGCGCCGTGCGCAAGTCCGGTGAGCTGACGTCTGTGCAGGACAATACACGGTCGATCCGCCCAAAGGATATCCTGCTGGTCTGCACCATGCGCAACGAGCAGATCCGGCTGCCCTATTTCCTGCAGTACTACCGCGGACTTGGGATCAACCATTTCCTGTTTGTGGACAATGGCTCCACCGATGGCACGGCGGATTACCTGCGCGGGATGGCGGATGTCTCGCTGTGGCACACCACGGCGAGCTACAAGCGCGCGGGCTTTGGCATCGACTGGATGAACTGTCTCAAGCGCAGATACGCCCATGGGCACTGGGTGCTGGTGGTCGATCCGGATGAGTTCTTTATATACCCGTTCTGCGACACGCGGCCGATCCGGGCGCTGACCGACTGGCTGGACAATTCGGCGATCCGCAGCTTCTCGGCGATGCTGCTGGATGTTTACCCCAAGGGGCGGATCGGTGAGGTGCCGTATCAGGCGGGGCAGAATCCGCTGGAGATTGCCCATTGGTTCGACAGCGGCAATTACACCATCCGCCGCAACCCGGAATACGGCAACCTGTGGATCCAGGGCGGGCCGCGGGCGCGGATGTTCTTTGCCGACCAGCCGGACCGGGCGCCGGCGCTGAACAAGATCCCGCTGGTGAAATGGCACCGCCGCTATGCCTATGCCAGCTCCACCCATGCGCTGCTGCCGCGCGGGCTGAACCAGGTTTATGAGACCGACGGCGGCGAAAAGGCGAGCGGCGCACTGCTGCATACCAAGTTCCTCGACACCTTCACCGCCAAGGCGCAGGAGGAGCTGGAGCGCGGCCAGCATTACGGCGGATCGGTGGAGTACAAGGCCTATGCCGCCAAGCTGACGGAGCAGCCGGAGCTGTGGTGCAAATGGAGCGAGAAATACATCAACTGGCGCCAGCTTGAGATCCTGGGGCTGATGTCCAAGGGGAACTGGGCATGAGCACGGCGGGAGTTGTCATGCTGGTCCACACCGCGCTGGAACGGGCGGCGCAGGTGGTGCGTCACTGGACCGCGGCGGGCTGTCCGGTTGTGCTGCATGTGGACCGCAAGGTCCGGCAGGAAGCGTTTGACCGCTTCCGCCGGTCGCTGGACGGCAACCCGCTGGTGCGGTTTTCCGCCCGCCACCGCTGCGAATGGGGCACTTGGGGTATCGTTGCCGCCTCGCAGGCGGCGTCTGAGGTGATGCTGGCGGAGTTTCCGGATGTGCGCCACGTCTACCTCGCCTCGGGCTCCTGCCTGCCGCTGAGGCCGGTGCAGGAGCTGGTGGGCTACCTTGCCGCGCGCCCGGACACCGATTTCATCGAAAGCGCCACCACCGCGGATGTGCCTTGGATTGTCGGCGGCCTCAGCCATGAACGGTTCACGCTGCGGTTCCCGTTCTCGTGGAAAAAGCACCGCTACCTGTTCGACCGCTATGTGAACCTGCAGCGCAAGCTGCGGTTCAAGCGGCGGATCCCGCCCGGGCTGGTGCCGCATATGGGCAGCCAGTGGTGGTGCCTGACCCGCAAGACCCTGACGGCAATCCTGCAGGACCCGGACCGCCCGGTCTATGACGCCTATTTCCGCAAGGTCTGGATCCCGGACGAAAGCTACTTCCAGACCCTGGCGCGGCGGTATTCCAGCAATATCGAAAGCCGCTCCCTGACGCTGAGCAAGTTCGATTTCCAAGGCAAGCCGCATATCTTCTATGACGACCATCTGCAGCTTTTGCGCCGGTCCGACTGTTTTGTCGCGCGTAAGATCTGGCCGCATGCGGACCGGCTGTATCAGGCGTTCCTGACGGATTCTGCCGGGGCGATGAAACGGACCGAGCCGAACCCCGGCAAGATCGACCGGATCTTTGCCAAGGCGGTGGAACGGCGCACCCGCGGGCGGCCCGGCCTTTACATGCAAAGCCGGTTTCCCGGGCAGGGGTCGGAAAACGGGATCACCTCCAGCCCCTATTCGGTGTTCCAGGGCTTCACGGAGCTGTTCGAGGATTTTGAGCCCTGGCTGGCCAGAACCACTGGCGCCCGGGTGCACGGCCATCTCTTTGCGCCGGAGGGAGCGGAATTCGCGCAAGCGCAGAGCCTGGTCAACGGCTGCCTCAACAGCAATGCCAAAGCGCGCGACTGCAATCCGGAAAGCTTTCTGACCAGCCTGATCTGGAATACCCGCGGCGAGCGCCAGTGCTTTCAGTTCGGTCCGCGCGACAATCAGGCGGTGAACTGGCTGCTGGCGCGCGATACAAATGCGCAGGTCTCGGTCATCAGCGGGGCCTGGGCGGTGCCGCTGTTCAAATCCAGCCGCAGTTTCGCGGAACTGCGGCAGGAGGCGGCGCGGCTGCAGCAGATCGAGGCGGAGCAGCTGAAGATCCTGCGGTCGCAATGGACCAAGGCGCGGGTGCGGATCTGGAGCATGGCAGACTTTGCCGAGGCGCCGATGGAACCGCTGCAGACCGTCCTTGGCGAAACCGGCGCGATCTCCGCCCGCCACCTGAGCGAGGCCCCGAGGATGACGGATCTTGAAGGCTTCGGCCAGTTTTTGCAGACTCTGAAGAACCAGGGGATGCATCCCTATCTGATGGGGGATTTTCCGGCCGGACCGATGCCTGTCAGCCCGTCAACGCCGCAGCGCAAACCCTATCTGGTGCGATAACCGCTTATGTCTGAACCCGCTTTTGATTACTTCGTTGTCTTTGCCGAAATGCGGACCGGGTCCAATTTTCTGGAAACCAATCTGAATGCCTTTGACGGGCTCGCCTGCCATGGCGAGGCGTTCAATCCGCATTTCATCGGCTATCCCGATTCCGCGGATATCCTGGGTGTGACCCAGAGCCTGCGCGAGGCCGATCCGGCGCGGCTGATCCAGGAGATCAGGGCGCAGCCGGGGGTGCTGGGCGGGTTCCGCTACTTCCACGACCATGATCCGCGGGTGCTGGATCAGATGCTGGAGGATCCGCGCTGCGCCAAGATCGTGCTGACGCGCAATCCGCTGGACAGCTACGTGTCCTGGAAGATCGCCCAGGAGACCGGGCAATGGAAGCTGACCAATGTAAAGCGCCGCAAGGAGGCCAAGGCACAGTTCGATGCGGCGGAGTTTGCCGCCCATGCCGAAACGCTGCAGGCCTTTCAGGTGACGCTGCTGAACCGGCTGCAGGCGCTGGGCCAGACCGCGTTTTATGTGGCTTACGAGGACTTGCAAAGCGTCGTGGTGATGAACGGGCTGGCCCGCTGGCTGGGGGTTCCGCAACAGCTGGAGGCGCTGGACGAGAGCCTCAAGCGGCAGAACCCGGCGCCGGTGCTGGACAAAGTGGCCAATCCCGAGGAGATGCAGGCGGCCTTGGCCGGCCTGGACAGGTTCAACCTGACCCGCACCCCGAACTTCGAGCCGCGCCGCGGCCCGGCAGTGCCGGGCTATGTGGCGGGTGCGGCGACGCCGCTCCTGTATCTGCCGCTCAAGGGCGGGCCGGAGGCGGAGGTGGAGCAGTGGATGGCGGATCTGGACCGGGTCGCGCCGCACGGGCTGATCCGGGGTCTGAACCAGAAGCAGTTGCGCCAGTGGAAGCGCGGCAACAAGGGCTTTCGCAGCTTTACCGTGCTGCGGCATCCGGCGGCGCGGGCCCATGCAGTGTTCTGCCGCCGGATCCTGAACGCGGGCGAGGGCAGTTACCGGCAAATCCGCAACACGCTGCGGCGGCAGTTCGGGCTGGCGGTGCCGGAGGCGGGGCCGGGCGAGGGGTACACCCGGGCGCAGCACCGGGAGGCGTTCGCCACGTTCCTGGAGTTCGTGCGGGCCAGCCTGGCGGGCCAGACCTCGGTCCGGCTGGACGCGGAATGGGCCAGTCAGAGCCAGGCGCTGGAGGGGTTCGCCGGCGCCGGGGTGCCGGATCTGCTGATCCGCGAAACGGAGATGGCAGACGACTTGCCGGCCTTGGCGCGGAAACTGGGGCGGATGGAGCCCGGGCCGGTTCCGGCCGCGCTGCCGGAGCAGCCATTTGCGCTGGATGAGATTTACGACGCCGGTCTGGAAGCGCTGATCGCGTCTGTCTACCAGCGCGATTATCTGGCGTTCGGTTTCGGCCCCTGGCGCGCAGACTGACCCGGACGGCTGGAGGCAGGCGGGGCGCTCCCGCGCCCGCAGGATATTGGCTGCGCCAAATACCCTTGGCGGCCTTGGGCCCGGCGCCGCACACAGTTCGGCGCGGCGCTTGGCGCAGGTCTGTGCGGTGACACTCAAGCCGGGCTAAGGGATGCTGCCGCATGGGGCGGGGCCGCAGGCCGTGGCCCATGCCCGGCCCAACGGGAAGAGCGCCGCCGGACGGCGGCCGATGACGGGCGGGAGCGCTTACGCGGCTTAAACTGCCTTGGCCGGAGACTGCGGCGGCGGGGCGGCAACTTCCCGCTGGCCTTCTGGTCAGCCGGCTGACCGGACGCAACACGCGCCGCGCCGGGATCAGGCGGCCTGGACGGACTGGTCCTCGGTCAGGATGGTGTACAGCGTGGCCGGGTCGTGGTTGGCGCGCAGCTTGGTGCAGAAGCTTTGCTCGCGCAGGGTGCGCGACACCAGCGCCAGGGCCTTCAGGTGCTCGACGCCTGCGTCTTCCGGCGCAAACAGGGCAAAGGCGATGTCCACCGGCTGACGGTCGACGGCGCCGAAATCCAGCGGTTTCTCAAGGATCAAAAAGACGCCGCAGACCTCGCTGATGCTGCCCAGCCGGGCGTGCGGCAGGGCGACGCCATGGCCGACACCGGTGGGGCCGAGGCTCTCGCGGTCCAGCAAGGCCTCGACCGTGGGCTGGGCGTCCAGCCCATAGGCTGTCTGAGCAATATCTGCGACTTCCTGGAACAACCGCTTCTTGCTCGAGGCCGCTCCGATTACCCGGACGGCCTCTGGCTTGAGGATGCTGGAAATCTGCATATGTCTGCTCCGTTCCGGCGCCCCCGGCGGGGCGCCGATGCCTTAGATGTGTTTACGGATCAATCCAGCCGATATTGCCGTCTTCGCGGCGGTAGACCACATTCAATCCGTCCTTGCCTTCGTTGCGGAAGACCAGAACCGGGGCGCCTGCCAGCTCCATCTGCATCACCGCTTCCCCGACCGACAGAGACGGAATGCGGGTTTCCATTTCGGCGACGATGATGGGCTGCAGCGTGTCCGGTTCGGAATCCGCTTCCTCAGCCGCGAGGATATACGAGTTGGCGCCCAAATGTTCAACCGGCTCGCTGCGGTCCTTGTGATGGTCCTTCAGGCGGCGCTTGTAGCGGCGCAGCTGTTTTTCCATCTTTTCGCAGCAGGCCTCGAAGGCGGCATAGATCTCCGTTGCATGCGCCTTGGCCTGGGCGCTCAATCCGGTCGACAGATGGACGGTGGCTTCACACACATACTCATGCGCCGAACGGGAAAAGACCACAGCCGCGTCGGTCGGGCGTTCGGCATATTTCTGAACGGCCGACCCCAGTTCGTTCTGCACATGGGTCTGCAGAGCTTCACCGATGTCGATCTGTTTACCGCTGATTTTGTAACGCATGTGATCTCCTTCACAAATTATTGCGGCCGGGCCCGCCGCCAAGGCAATCCTTGGCGCTGTCACATCAGGTCCGGAACCGGGGGGCAGGCCAGCCGTCCGGGTGCATCCATCCGGTCCTTGTCGCCAAGGCTGAGGAGCGGATTGCATCGGACTGCGCGTATGCCATGGGTCAATTCGACGGCAAGACAGCGGGAGAGTCAATGGATATTCCCGAAAAATGAAGCCTGCCTTTCAGGCATATTTCCGGGGTGCCCGCCGCCGGCGCAGCGGCTCAGGAAATGCGGAAATTGTCGCCCAGATAGACCCTGCGGACGTTCTCATTTTCGACCACTTCCTCGGGGCTTCCGGACATCAGCACCTGCCCGTCATGCAGGATATAGGCGCGGTCGACGATCTCCAGCGTTTCGCGCACGTTGTGGTCGGTGATCAGCACGCCGATGCCGCGCTTTTTAAGGTCGCCCACCAGATGGCGGATGTCGCCGACCGAGATCGGGTCCACGCCGGCAAAGGGCTCATCAAGCAGCAGATACTTGGGATCGGCGGCCAGGCAGCGGGCGATTTCGACGCGGCGGCGCTCACCGCCGGACAGCGCCAGCGCGGGCGCGCGGCGCAGATGCTCGATCGAGAAGTCCGACAGCAGCTCTTCCAGCCGCTCGCGGCGCTTGTGCTCATGCTTTTGCGAAATATCCAGCACGGCGGAGATGTTGTCCTCCACCGACAGGCCGCGGAAGATCGACATTTCCTGCGGCAGATAGCCGATGCCCAGGCGCGCGCGGCGGTACATCGGCAGGCCGGTCACGTTCTGGCCGTCGATGCTGACGGTGCCCGCTTCGGGAAACACCAGGCCTGCGATGGCGTAAAAGCTGGTGGTCTTGCCGGAGCCGTTGGGCCCCAGCAGCGCCACCACCTCGCCGCGGTTCAGCGACATCGAGACATCCCGGATCACCACCCGCTTGCGGTAGGATTTGCGCAGCCGCTCGATGCGCAGCCCGGAGGAGCCTTCGGTCACGGTCAGGTCGGGTTTCGCCATCAGTTGCTGCCGCCGTTGGGGTTCAGGATGGTCTTCACCCGGCCGGCCATCTTGGCGGTGCCCGAGGTCAGGTTCACCTCCAGCCGGTTCGACGCCAGGGTGCCGCCTTCCTGATTGAGCAGCACATTGCCGGTCATCACGATGGTGCCATTGTCGATGGTGTATTCTGCGCGCTCCGCCTCGGCGGCGTCAGGGCCGCTGACCAGCACCACGTTGCCGGCCGCCTCCAGCCGTTCGATACCTGCCTTGGCGCCGCTGTCGTCCGCGGTTTTGTAGATCACCAGGACGGTGTCCGCGGACAGCCGCATGATGCCCTGCACAATCAGAACATTGCCGGTGAATTCGGCGGATCCGTCAGCCTGGTTAACCGCCAGATTGTCGGCGGTGACTTCGACGGGCTGGCTGGGGTCGGCCTTGACGGCGCCAAAGGCGACGGAAGCCGTTTGCGCTGCCGCGAGGCCGGGAAATACCGCCAGCGGCAGGCAGAAGATCAGGGTGCGCAAATAGGACACAGGTTATCTTTCCGGTTGCTGGGGGTCATATAGCAGCTTCACGCCGTTTTTGAACAGCATATGGACCGGGCCGCCTTCGGTTTTAACGCCAATGTGCATATTTCCCGCAGTCAGCTCGCCGATGGCGCCGGTGGCGCGGACCGGTCCGGGGCTGTCGGCCTCCAGCCCGCTGAGCGCGGTGTTCAACTCTTCGGTTTCGACCACAAGCCCGTCGGCAGTGGTGATTGTCACATTGCCGGCAAACCGTGCCATGTCCTGGTCCGGGTGAATGGCGCCGGTTTCGGAGGCCAGCGTGATCCGGCCGCCCTGGGCAAGCTGGATGTCGGCGGACAGATCGCTGGCAACCGCCGGTGCGCCGTCGCGGCCGGGACGCGCCAGCGAGGCGGTGACCATGATCTCATCCCCGCCCGCAGTGGTGCCGGAAAAGAACGGGGCGGTCACCTGCTGTCCTTTCATCCGGTCCTCGATCTCTTTCTGCGCAAAGGGGATCACCGCATCGGTGTTCACGCCCCGCGAGATCAGGAACAGGGTCGACATCAGAACCAGGGCCGCCAGCGGCAGCAGCACCTTGAGATAGGCAACGGCTCTGGAATGACTGTCCATCGTCAGCTCCCCCCGGCGCCCGGTCAGCCCAGGCCTGCGCGCAGGCAGTCATGGATGTGCAGCAAACCCTCAGCCTTCTGCCCGTTGTCCGGGTCGACCACAAACAGGCAGGTGATCTTGCGCTGGTTCATCACCGCGACGGCCTCCTGCGCCATGGCGCCGGGGGCGATGGTGGCGGGGCTTGCGGTCATCACTTCCGCCGCGGTCTTGTTCAGCAGCCCGTCCATGTGGCGGCGCAGGTCGCCGTCGGTGATGATGCCGGCCAGCGAGCCGTCGGCGGCGGCAACGCCCGCGACGCCAAAGCCCTTCTGGCTGATTTCGATCAGCGCATCGGCCATCGGGGTGTCCCCGCTGACCAGCGGCAGGGCGTCGCCCGCGTGCATAAGGTCGCGCACCTTGCTCAGCTGCGCGCCCAGCTTGCCGCCCGGATGGAAGTCGCGGAAGTTCTCGGGGCGGAAATCGCGGTGCTTCATCAGCGCGATCGCCAGCGCATCACCCATCGCCAGCGTCAGCGTGGTGGAGATCGAGGGCACCATCCCGAACCCGCAGGCCTCGCCCAGCGAGGGGATCTGCAGATGCACGTCGGCCTGTTTCATCAGGGTGCTGTCCATCTTGCTGGACAGCCCGATCAGCGGGATCGAAAAGCGGCGGGTGAAGGCCAGCAGGTTGGCCAGCTCCGGCGCCTCGCCGGAGTTGGAGATCGCCAGCACCACATCGCCTTCGGACAGCATGCCCAGATCGCCATGGCTGGCCTCGGCCGGATGCACGAAATAGGCGGGGGTCCCGGTGGACGCCAGTGTCGCGGCAATCTTGTGGCCGATATGGCCGGATTTGCCGATGCCGCTGACGATGATGCGGCCCTTGGCTTGCAAGATCAGCTGCACCGCTTCGGCAAAGCGCTCGTCCAGGCTTTCGGCCAGGGCATTCAGCGCCTGCGCCTCATCGGTGATCACCTGCCGCGCGGTCACTAGGAATTTTTCTGTATCGGTCATGAGTGGGCAAAGATGTCAATTTCGGGCCAGCCGGCCAGGTCCAGCTTGGCGCGCATGGGAAGGAAATCGAAGCAGGCCTGGGCCATCTCTGTGCGGCCCTCGCGGGCCAGCCGCTTGTCCAGCGCGTCGCGCAGCTTGTGCAGGTGCAGCACGTCGGAGGCCGCGTAGTCAAGCTGCGCCTCGGTCAGCTCCTCCGCGCCCCAGTCGCTCATCTGCTGCTGCTTGGAGATGTCGATGCCCAAAAGTTCCTGGGTCAGGTTCTTCAGCCCGTGCCGGTCGGTGTAGGTGCGCACCAGGCGGCTGGCGATCTTGGTGCAATAGACCGGCGCGGCCAGGGCGCCGAAGGCATGATACATGGCGGCGATGTCGAACCGGCCGAAATGGAACAGCTTCAGCACATTGGGGTCTTCCAGCATACGGCACAGGTTGGGCGCTGCGGTCTGGCCCTTTTCCACCTGCACGATATGCGCGTTGCCGTCACCGCCGGACATCTGAATCACGCAAAGCCGGTCGCGGTGCGGGTTCAGGCCCATGGTCTCGCAGTCGATGGCGACAACGGGGCCGAGGTCCAGCCCGTCGGGCAGGTCGTTTCTGTACAGGTGGTTGGCCACTGGAATTCCCTTTTGATGATCATCGCGCCGGCAGGGGCTGGAGAGGAGATAGGCGCTTTGGCCTTCAAACTCAACTGCGCGGGGCCACGCTGGTTTACGCGGGGCACACATGCGGTGCCTCCGGTCAGCCGGGCGCGGTGATGATTCAATATGTGCAGGGGGATGGTGCCCAGGAGAGGACTCGAACCTCCACGTCCATACGGACACTAGCACCTGAAGCTAGCGCGTCTACCAATTCCGCCACCTGGGCAGGTGTCGTGGAACCGGCGTATAAGCGGAGTCGCAAGGGGCGTCAAACGGAAAATGTGCCTCTTTGCCGAATTTCGGGAAAATTTACCCGCTGATCGTTTTCTCAAGTGAATCCAGTGCGTTGATCGTGAAGGTTGGCTTGCCGCCGGTTCGGAATTCCGAGTGCCGGTTTGATCCTGCGCAAAGTGGGGGAGTCGTAAAAGGGGCATAGGAAACTCATGAAACAGATTGACCGCCTCCAAGCCCTAGGGCTGTTCGACAGCCGGGTGCCCCGCTACACCTCCTATCCGACCGCGCCGGTGTTCACAGCAGCCGTTGGTGCTGCGGAGCAGGCCCGCGAACTGCAGGCGCTGGATCCGGATGTGCCGGTGTCCATTTACCTGCATATCCCGTTTTGCGAACGGCTGTGCTGGTTCTGCGCTTGCCGGACCCAAGGCACCCAGACGCTGAGCCCGGTGGAAAGCTACATCGGCACGCTGGAGCAGGAGCTGCACCTGGTGGCGCCGCTTTTGCCCAAAGGCCTGCGGATGGGGCGGATGCATTGGGGCGGGGGAACTCCGACTATTCTGCCGCCGCACCTGATCCACCGGCTGGCACGGGCGGTGAAGGCGGTGTTCCCGCAGACTGAGGACTGGGAGTTCTCGGTGGAGATCGACCCGACCATGGTGGACCGGGACAAGATCGCGGCGCTGGCAGAGGAAGGCATGAACCGGGCCAGCATCGGTATTCAAGACTTCGATCCCTTGGTGCAGCAGGCGATCGGCCGGGCGCAGCCGTTTGAGGTGACCAAGGCCTGCGTGGAGGATCTGCGCGCGGCGGGGATCAACTCGCTGAATGCCGATCTGGTCTACGGCCTGCCGCATCAGACGCAGGCGCGGATGGCGGACACGGTGGAGAAGGTGCTGAGCCTGGATCCCGACCGGCTGGCGTTGTTCGGCTACGCGCATGTGCCATGGGTGGCCAAACGGCAGAAGCTGATCAAGGAAGAGGCGCTGCCGGACGATCTGGCCCGCTACCATCTGGCCGGGCTGGCGGCGGAGACATTCGGCGCGGCGGGCTTTGCTGCAATCGGCATCGATCATTTCGCCAAGCCCGGTGACGGGTTGGAGATGGCCGCCCGCACAGGCCACCTGCGCCGGAACTTCCAGGGCTACACCGATGACACCTGCCCGACGCTGATCGGGTTCGGTGCCTCGTCGATCTCCCGCTTTGCTGGCGGCTATATCCAGAACGCGGCGGCCACGCCTGCCTATGTGCAGCGGGTTGAGGCGGGCCAGCTGACCGGCGCGCGCGGCCATGTGATGAGCCAGGAGGATCTGCTGCGGGGCCGCGCCATCGAGATGCTGATGTGCGATTTCAGGCTGGACCGGGAAGAGCTGCGGCAGCGTTTCGGCGATCTGGCGGCAAGCCTGGATGCAGATCTGGTGCAGGTCGCGGCCCGCTTTGGCGATCTGGTGCAGTTGGATGACGGCGCGCTGGAGATTGTGCCCGAGGGCCGTCCGCTGACCCGCATCATCGCCAGCAGCTTTGACACGCATGTTCCCGAAGGCGTGCGGTACAGCCGGGCGTCCTGATCCCGGAGCGGGGCGCTCCAGCCTGTTCCAGGGCCTCGTGCCGGAGGTCCTTAACAGTTG
This sequence comes from Leisingera sp. UBA4491, assembly GCF_002388965.1. Classification (NCBI taxonomy): domain Bacteria; kingdom Pseudomonadati; phylum Pseudomonadota; class Alphaproteobacteria; order Rhodobacterales; family Roseobacteraceae; genus Leisingera; species Leisingera sp. UBA4491. The sequence goes on from NZ_DGNN01000013.1 coordinate 190,963, forward strand.
GGCGTGGCGCTGTGCTGGCGCACAGCGCGGCGGCTTTTAACTCGCACCGGACTTTTTGCGCCGGGTTAACAGAATCGGGGGCGGCTCATCACGCACCCGATTTGCGCTTGAGGCGCAGGCGGCAAATTGGCGGGGCAAGAGTGGTTCAAGCCAGGCGCGTAATAGCTTTCCGAAAGAAGGCGCAGCGCAGCTGCCGGGCCCAAGGCCGCCAAGGGGTTCCGGCGCAGCCGGGGCACCTGCGGGCGCGGGAGGGCTTCGGCTGCGCCGCTGTCAGCCGTCTTTCACCAGCCGGAATCCCAGATAATCCGGCGGCAGCCCGACCGCGCAGCCGCCGACGCTGGCGTCGCGGATGAAATCGATTACAACCGCCCGGTGGCGGCCGCCGGTAATGCGGGCGCTGCAATAAGGATCGCCCAGCTCCAGGCTGCCGTCCTTGCGCACCTCGCCGTTCTGCATGCAGCCGCCGGTCCATTCCCAAATATTGCCGCCTAATCCGGTCAGACCGTTGCTGTTTGTGCCCAGCTCGCTTTTCGGGTCCTGTGCCGGTCCTGGCAGCCCGCGCAGGGTTACGCCGCGGGCGTATTGGCGCAGCCAGCGCTGGGCCGGATCGCCGCCGTCGGTTTCGACCGCCTCGTCGCCAAAGATTTCCGCTGCGGCCAGCTGCCACTCGGCTTCGTCGGGCAGCCGCCAGCTGTGGCCGGTTTCCTTGGAATACCACTCGGCATATGCGGCAGCGTCATGCCAGCTGACATGAGTCTGCGGCAGACTGGCCTCTGCCGGGGCGCTGTCTGCTTCCTTGCAGGCGCCCGCCGCCACACAGGCTGCGTATTCTGCGCCAGAGACCTGATGCTTCATGATCTCAAAGGCACCCACATGGCGCTGCTGTTCCGGGGGCACCACGCTTTTGCCATTGCGGTGAAAGTTTCCGATGGGGCGGTAGGCAATAGTGTCCGCCTTTATGAAAACGGTCTCTGCCAGCGGTTCCGGATCCGCGGCCTTGGAAAACCAAAGGCCAGGAAGTCCAATGGCCGCGGCAAGCCCGGCGGCAATCAGCTCAGTTTTCATGTCAGCATCCCCTCAAGGCAAAACGGGCGGCCGCGTGATGCAGCCGCCCTTTCCTGTGTCACGCCCGGCAGAAGGTCAGGCGCCGGAGTATTCGGTCGGGGCGACCACCTGTTCCATCAGGTCGTTGTTCCACTCGCCTTCGACCACCACGTGGGCCGTTGCGCCGAGGTTCACCGCCTCGATCAGGTTGTGGTTCACATAGGCGTAGACACCTGGCTGCAGGAACTCATAGAGCGCTGCCCCGGCAGAACCGCCGCGAATGAACCATGTTTCCAGATCGCGGTCCGGCACGTTGTTGAACTTGCCGGCTTCCCAGACCAGGTCGCCATGGCCGCCGATAAGGTGCGGGCGGGTGTCGCGGTTGGCCTGGCTGTGCACAAACAGCACTTTTTCGCCCTGTTTCGCCTTCATAGCGTTTTCGCCGGTCAGAGCACCGACCTTGCCGTTGAACACCACATGGCTGGGGATCAGCCCGTTCATGACTTCCAGCGTGTCAGGATAGCTTTCACCGACATCCTCGTAACGGATGTAGTCGCCGTTTTCGTCCTTCGGAATGTAGAATTCGTTTTCGCCGATGTAGTAGACGCGGTCGTATTTCACCGGATCGCCGTTGTGGTCCGACAGGCCTTCACGCGGCAGAACCATGATGGTGCCGGCCATGCCCGAGGCGACGTGCCAGGGGATCATCGGGCCGCCCGGGGCGCAGTGATAGACGAAGGTGCCCGGGCGTGTCGCCTTGAAGCGCAGAACGGTCTTTTCGCCCGGGTTCACCAGGGTCAGAGCGCCGCCGCCCAAAGCACCGGTTGCAGCGTGGAAGTCGATATTGTGCTGCAGCATGTTTTCCGGCGGGTTGATCAGGGTGAGTTCGACATAGTCGCCCTCATGCACCACCATCATCGGGCCTGGAATAGAACCGTCGAAGGTCATGCCCTGCAAATAGGCACCCCGGTCGACTTCGATTTCCTTCTCGATGATCTTCATCTCGAATTCGACGATGCGCGGTCCGCCCGGCGCAATCTGCTCGTGTTCATGCACGAAGGGCGGTGCCACCAGCTCGCGCTTGATGCGCTTGAGGCTGGTGAGGTCAACCGGCGCGGCGGCCTCGTGAACAGTGGTGCTGTCAGCCTTGGCGGCTTTGGCCAGTACAGGCAGCGCTGCTGCGCCGGCTGCCCCCATCAGTGCGGCTCTGCGGGTCAGCATGATGATCTCCTTTCAGTGTCCCATGTGCCGTGTTGAGGGGACACTAGCCCCGGGGCCTTGGCAGCTGTTTGTCCCCGATCAACGTTTGATAAGATTATTCGATGTCAAGATAAGAGGTTTTTAAGATGCAGCATTTGCCGCTGGAAAAGCGTTGCCGGCTGCACGGTTGAGGGCCAGGCGCATGGGGTTTAACTGCCGGCAAATTTAATTGTTAAGGCCCGTTTAACGCGCCGCCTGCTATGCCGGGGATGGGTGAAAATAGTGGTGGTGGATATGAGCGCACAGAGCAATGTGGCGCCCATTATCATCAAGAGGAAAAAAGTCAGTGGTGGCGATGGTCATCACGGCGGCGCATGGAAGGTGGCTTATGCCGACTTCGTGACCGCGATGATGGCCTTCTTTATGCTGATGTGGCTGCTTAACGCGACGACGGAAAAACAACGCAAAGGTCTGGCGGATTACTTCTCGCCATCAATCCCGCTAAGCCGGGTGTCCGGTGGCGGCAATGGCGCTTTCCAGGGTGACAGTATGTTCACCGAGGATATTCAGCCGCAATCCGGGACCGGGGCCACGGATATCAATCCGATGGATGCCCAGAAGGCGCAGGGCGACACGGGTGTCGAGTCGACCGAAAAGCGCGAGGAAGATGATTCCAAGTTCCGCGCTATCGAGGAACAGCTGTCCGGGCGCGGCGGTGAGAGCATGGTGTCGGTTGCAATGGCCCGCCATATTGTCACCCGCGTCACCGATGAAGGACTGATCATAGAGCTGTTCGCGACTGAAGACATGCCGTTGTTCGAACAAGACCAGGCGGAGCCGAAGCCGTTGTTCCGGGATCTGGTCAGGATGATTGCACGGGTCTCCGACAGCGTGACCAGCAACGTCGCGATTGGCGGCCATATCCGCTCGCACCCGGTTGTTCTGGCGAAGAATCCGGTGTGGGAGCTCTCCCATGCACGAGCAGACATAACCCGCACGCTGCTCGAATCGGGCGGGCTGGATGCGGGGCGGGTTCACCGGGTCACCGGCCATGCTGACCGGAAGCTGGCGGTCGGGAATCCGATGGCTGCCCGCAACGACCGGATCGAAATCATCTTTTTGCGCGAATAAGCCTCTGTAAACATTGAGGCTGGCGGCTGGCAGATGAGTCATATTTTATCTGTTAGCCGCCCGTTAATCGCTCCTGCGCTAGCTGTTGCATCCAGAATGATTAGATGCAGCAGAAAGGCGTGCTATGACCATTTCTTCGTCGCTGAACGCGGGCGTTTCAGGATTGAGCGCCAACGCCAGCCGGTTGGCTTCCATTTCCGATAACATCGCCAACTCCTCGACCCGCGGCTACAAGCGGGTGCAGACCGATTTCCATTCCATGGTCTTGTCCGGCTCCGGCGGCACTTATTCGGCCGGCGGCGTGCGCACGACCAACGTCCGGCTGATCGACGAGCGCGGCCCGCTGGTTTCGACCAATAACGCCACCGACCTGGCGGTGCGCGGCCGCGGCATGCTGCCCGTTGCCACGATCACAGAGGTCGAGGCGGGTGGCAGCCCGTCCATGATGCTGACCAGCACCGGATCCTTCCGGACCGATTCCAGCGGGTACCTGTCGACCGAGTCCGGTCTGGTCCTGATGGGCTGGCCCGCGCAGGCTGATGGCACAGTCCCGGATGTGGCAAGGGATACCGCCGATGCCCTGGAGCCGGTCCGCATCGACCTGAACCGCCTGTCGGCGGAGCCGACAACCGAAATCAGCCTGACGGCGAACCTGCCGGCAGCCGAAACCGATCCCGGTGCCTCTGGCGACCCGGTCGAGCAAGTGGTTCAGTATTTCGACAACATGGGCCGCTCCGAAGAGCTGACTATTACCTATTCGCCAAGTGTTGCCACGCCGCCGGCGACCAGCGGCACTAACGAATGGACGATGCAAATCGTGGACTCCGCAACCGGTGCAACGGTCATCGGCGAGTACACTCTGACATTCGATGACAGCGCGGCGTCTGCAGGCACGCTTCAAAGCGTGGCAACCGTGACTGGTGGTGCCTATGATGCAACCGCCGGTTCGGTGACCATCAACGTTGCGGGCGGGCCTGTCGAGATCAATATCGGTGTGATTGGCGAACAGAACGGGATGAGCCAGCTGGGTGACGAGTTCGTGCCCGGCACGACGGAAAAGGACGGGACGGCAGTTGGTTCCTTCGTTTCGGTGGAGGTCAACGCGTCCGGTGAAGTGATTGCCTCCTATGATTCAGGCGACACCAAGGTCATCTACAAGGTTCCGCTGGTGGATGTCTCCAACATCAACGGCATGCAGGCGCTGGACAGCCAGACTTACAAGCCGACTGACGATTCCGGGGCGTTCTACCTGTGGGATGCCGGTGAGGGGCCGACCGGTGAAATCCTGGGCTACGCGCAGGAGGAATCGGCTGTCGACGTGGCAACCGAATTGACCGACATGATCAAGACCCAGCGGGCCTATTCGTCCAACGCCAAGGTCATCCAGACCGTTGACGAGATGCTGCAGGAAACCACCAACATCAAGCGCTAACGCGCTTGATGCTCCCTGACATTGGCTCCACGAAAGCAGGCTGAACATGTCTATTAATTCCGCCCTTAACAGCGCCATGAGCGGGCTGAGCGCGGCCGGCCGGTCCTCGCAAGTGGTCGCCGAGAATCTGGCCAATGCGCTGACCCCCGGCTACACACGCCGGGTTCAGGATCTGAACAGCCCCGGGGCCGGCGTCCCCGGCGTTCGGATCGGAAACGTCCAGCGCTTGAATGATCCTGTGCTGATCTCCAACCGCCGGGTTGCCGAAGCAGAATACGGCGCCGCCAAGGCGGAGGCCGATTTCTTCAGCCGGATGTCCGATCTGGTGGGCACCGTCGATGATGAGATGTCGCTTGCCTCCCAGCTTTCGGATTTCGAGTCGTCGCTGATCGAAGCGGTCTCGCGCCCGGATTCTCAGCCCCGGCTGAATGATCTGTCTGTAAAGGCGAATGCCTTGGCAGACTCCATCTCACGCACGGCCGAAGGGTTGCGCGGCTTGCGGGTCAATGCGGACAGCGCGATCGGCAGCCAGGTCGACACCGTGAATCAGGCCTTGAAGGAGATTGAAAAGCTCAACGCCCGGATCATGGTTGTTGAGGTCGGCGGCATGGACGCCGTGTCAATGCAGGATCAGCGCGACCAGCTGATCGACCAGGTGAACGGGATCATTCCGGTTAATGTTGTCCGCCGCGACAACGGCCAGGTCACGCTTTATTCCACCGGCGGGGTGATGCTGCTGGACCACAAGGCGTCTGAGCTGAGCTTTACGCCGTCGCGGGATATCATGCCGCACATGACTCTGGGCAACGGCATGATCTCCGGTCTCCAGGTGAACGGCAGAGCAATCGACACCAGCCCTGACGGCCCGCTGCGCGGCGGCACCCTGACCGCGCAGTTTGAAATCCGTGATGTGACCGCGGTTGAGGCCCAAGAGGATCTGGACGCGATGGCCGCCGATCTTATCGAGCGGTTCCAGGACCCGGCGCTGGATGCCACCATCGGGGCCACGGATGCAGGTATATTCACCGACGGTGGCGCCTTCTACGATCCGTCGAACATCGTTGGACTCTCCAACCGGATCGAGCTGAATGATCTGGTGGCTTTGGATGGCACCGGTGAGACCTGGCGGTTTCGCGATGGCATTCACGCCGCGGCCCCCGGGGATCCAGGCAACTCCAGCCTGCTGCAGGCCTATTCGGACGCTTTGAACACCACCCGCACGGTGTCCTCAGTCGGTCTTGGCACCGCAAACATGTCAGCTGCGACGCTGAGTGCGAACCTGTTGTCCAGGTTTGCCCAGGACAATGAAACCGCTGCGCGCGCTTCGACTTTTGCCGCTACCAGTTTCAATGAGCTGAGCCAGGCGGAACTGGCGCTCGGCGTCGACACCGACGCCGAGCTGCAGAACCTGATGCTGGTTGAGAAATATTACGCCGCCAACGCCCGTGTGCTCAGCGTTGTCGACGAACTTATGGAAACACTTTTGAGGATCTGACCCATGATTTTGAATTCTTATGGCGATATGGCGCAGCACCTCTTTCTCCGCAGCCGCAATACGGAGCTGAAGGAAAACGTCACCACTCTGTCCGAAGAGTTTGCCACTGGAAAATCGGCGAACCTGAGCGAACGGCTGGGCGGCGATTTCACCTATCTTGCAGATCTGGAGAGCTCGCTGAACCGGATCGGCAGCTATATGGTTGCCAATAGCGAAGTGCGGTTGTTTGCGACCGCCACGCAAGGCAGCCTTGATAAGGTGCACAGCCAAGTGGAGGCGATGCGCAACGACATCCTGAGACTGTCGCCCGCGCTTGACACGGAAAATGCACAGCAATTCGGCAGCCAGGCCAAGCAGAGGCTGTCCAGCGCCATAAATCTGATGAACACCGCTGTCGGGGGGCGGACGATCTTTGCGGGCACTGCAACGGACACCAAACCGCTGAATGACACCAGTACGCTGATGACGGCCATCCTTACGGAAGTCTCGGGGCTGACAACCAGCAATGACATCATTCAGGAAGTTAAGGACTGGTTCGACGATCCGGCCGGATTTGATGCCGTCATGTACCGCGGTTCCACTACTTCGCTGCAGCCGGTTACCGTCGGCGAGGGAGAACAGGTGACCCTGGGGATCCGCGCCGATGATGAAAACCTCAAGCATGCTCTGCAGAGTTATGTAATCACTGCTCTCGCGGATGAGCCCAGCCTCGGCCTGACCGAAGACGTGCAGATCGATCTGGTTATCAAGGCCAGCAGCGAGCTGACTGAAAGTGCGGACAGGCTGATTGATCTGCAGGCTGACGTTGGTTTCATCGAGGGCCAGCTCGAGGCGGTCAATACCCGTAACGAGGCGTCGAAAACCAGCCTGAGCATCGTCAAGAACAACCTGGTCTCGGCCGATCCGTATGAAACCTACACCCGGCTTCAGGAGGCGCAGACGCAGCTTGAGGGCCTTTATACAATCACCGCCCGCAGCTCGCAGCTGTCCTTGTTGAAGTATATCTCATGATGGCTTTTCTGCGTCTCTTCCTTGCTTGCCTGTTTCTGCTGCCGGTGGCGGCGCAGGCAAACACTATCCGGCTTAAGGACCTGGTGGAATTCGACGGGGTCCGCGGCAATGACCTGGTCGGCTACGGCCTGGTCGTCGGCTTGGATGGAACCGGTGACGGGTTGCGCAATTCGCCGTTCACCGAAGAAATCATGACCAACATCCTGGAGCGGCTTGGCGTCAACGTGACCGGTGAGCAGTTCCGGCCGAAGAATGTGGCGGCCGTTTTTGTGACAGCCACCTTGCCGCCCTTTGCCCGTGTCGGCAGTACCATCGACGTGACGGTCTCAGCCATTGGCGACTCCAAAAGCCTGCTTGGCGGTACTCTGATCATGACGCCGCTGAACGCCGCCGATGGTCAGATCTATGCTGTCGCCCAAGGCACAATCCTGGCTGGCGGTGCAGTGGCCGAAGGCGAGGCTGCGACAGTGACGCAGGGGGTCCCGACGGCGGGCGTGATTCCGTCGGGTGCCCGTGTTGAGCGGGAGATTGATTTCGATCTGGCCTCGCTCAGCTCCATGCGGCTGGCGCTGCGCGAGCCGGATTTCACCACGGCCGGGCGGATCGAACGGGCGATCAACAACGAATTCGGCCGCAACGTTGCCCTGATGCGGGATTCCGGGACTGTCGAAGTCGACATCGGCCGCACCAACACCCGCTCGACGGCGCATGCGGTGGGCCGGATTGAGAACATTCTGGTTGAGCCGCAGCGCAAAGCCCGGGTGGTTGTCGACCAGCGCTCCGGCACCATTGTGATGGGAAGCGACGTGCGGATTTCCCGCGTGGCCGTGGCCCAAGGCAATCTTACGCTCCGCATTGAAGAGACGCCGCTGGTGGTTCAGCCCAACCCCTTTGCGGATGGGGAAACCGTTGTTGTGCCGCGCACGGGTGCTGCGATCGAGGAAGAAGAGGGGATCCAGCTGGCAGAAGTGCCGGAGACAACCTCGCTTTCGGAGGTCGTGTCAGGCTTGAACGCTCTGGGGGTGTCGCCGCGGGATATGATCGACATTCTGAAAAGCCTCAAGGCCGCGGGTGCCTTGCACGCGGAATTCGTCGTCCGCTGACGGGCACCGCAACCCTGACAGAAAACGCCCCGGCNNGCCGGGGCGTTTTCTGTCAGGGGGCAGGCCACCCTTCTGTGGTTCTCCCCGCGCCGCGCTTGCATGCCCGGCCGTGCGCCGGACCCCGCACTCAGAGTGCAGCCGAGCCGGGCAAGCCGCATCAATGGGTCGAAAGGGTAGAGAGCTGTGGTTTGGTCAAACGGGGAGCGTTCTCATTTCCGGCTGCACCAAGGCAAGTGTGCGGCTGGGAGCCAGAACTGGCTCTGTCCCGGGTTTATAATGGGTGCCAGAAATCTCTGAACCCAGCCTGCTCTACGCTGAGATCCATGCACGTCACACCATCTGCTGCGGGTATCAGAATGCTCAAGAAGGGGGCGGGGCAGGAGCGCTCGCACAGAAAAAGCCCGGGCAGATCACACGGCCCGGGCTGTTCGTTTTTTACGGTTTTGAGGATTAGGGATAGTAGCTGCGCACGAGCGCCGTGGCGATCAGGCTCCAGCCGTCTGCAACAACAAAGAACGCCAGTTTGAAGGGCAGGGACACAATGGCCGGCGGCACCATCATCATCCCCATCGACATCAGGACCGCTGCCACCACAAGGTCGATCACCAGGAACGGCAGAAAGACCAGAAAGCCGATTTGAAAGGCGCGTGCAATTTCGGACAGCAAGAAGCTCGGGACCAGCGCGGACAGCGGCGCTTGCGGCACCGGATCCATGCCTTGGGTTTCCGGCCTGAGGTCGGCAATGGCATAAAACGTGTCCGGATCCAGACGGTTGGCCATGAATGCCCGGAACGGTTCCAGACTGCGTGAGATGGCCTCGCCCGGTTCAAGCTGTTCCTCCAGCAGCGGGCTGATACCGCTGCTCCAGGCTTCGGTAAAAACCGGCTCCATCACGAAGTAGGTCAGGAACAGCGCCAGGCTGATCATCAGCATGTTTGGCGGCGCCTGCTGCAGACCGATGCCCTGGCGCAGGATCGACAGGACCGTCACCAGAAACGGAAAGCAGGTGATCATGATCAGCAGGCCGGGGGCCAGGCTGAGCACTGTAATCAGCAGAATCAGCTGGATCGAGCGGGCCGAAATCGACTCACCGTCTGCCAGCGAAAGGCTCAGTTCTTGAGCCAGGGCGGTCTGCGGCATGGCCAGCAATAAAGCTGAAACCAGGGCCGCCCGCACAAGGGTCTTGTGTGTCATCCCAAACCGCTTTGCAGATCGGCAATTTCCGTCAGGCGCACGGCCAGCTGTCCGGCCTGCTCGCCTTCCAGCTCTTCCAGCTGGCCCCGGGCGACCAGCCGGTCCCCGACATAGAGATCGACCGGATCTTCAACCCGCTTGTCGAGCGTCAGGATCGCGTTTTCACCCAGGCTGACCAGATCGCGGATCAGCGGCCGGGCCTTGCCCACCGAAACAACCACTTCGACGGGAACCGAAACAAAGGGGTTTTTGGCATCAGCGGCTTTCTTGTTCAGATCGGCGGCGTCATCCATATTGGCTGTCCTCTTTCGCGTGATAGGTGAAGGCTTCGATCGAATCCTGGATCGATTCGAGAAGGGCATCGCAGTTGATTTCGCATTCGGTGCTGCCGACGCTCAGGTAGGCCTGGCCGGAGGACAGCGTGCTGTCTTCCCGCACGGTGACCGGGACAGAAAAGTTCTGCGGCAGCAGGTTGCGCACGGGTGCGCCTTCGCCCGGCGATACCACAATTTGCATCGGCTGATCGGTCTGCCCTTTTGCCATTCCTGCTAGCTGATCGACGATGTGGTGCCCGAAGGAGGCCGCCATCGCATCCGGCAGAATTGCACTGGTCAGCACCTTGAACATCGGATCCAGCGAATCGAGCAGCTGGCTTTGCGCTTCGTGATAGGTGAAGCTCAGGTCCTCCAGCGAGTTGGCCAATTCGGCCGAGATCCGGGTGGTTTCCTGATCCTTGGCCGTTACAGCGTCATCCCAGCCGGCGCTGTAGCCTTTCTCGAAGGAAGCCAGCCGCTGTTCTTCTATGACTTCCTCAGAGACCGCCGGCACCACCGGTTCAGCGGGCGTTTCAAATCCGAAGTCCTCAAGCAAATGCGCAATCGTCATCAAGCTTGCTCCTTATTCTCTTCCAGCCAGCCGCGCAGGATCTGGACGGTTTCCTCCTGCCGTTCGCCGATCATGTTGCGCAGGCGGTCGACGGGATCATCCATGCCGCCGCCCATTGACGGCAGGCCGATTGCGCCCATCATGTCGCCAGTGCCCATCGTCGGCAGGCCGCCCATCGGTTCGAATTGGCCGGTTTCGTTGTTCTCAATCTCACCATCAAGCGCGAGGCCTGCACCCATGTCCGGTGCAGTCATGAAGCCGTCGCCGCCGACACCGGGCAACGCAGGCAGGCCGCCGCCGTCAGGGCCTGGCAGCGCAGCTACCGGCGTGGCTTGGTTCGAGAGAATCGGGCGGACAACGAAAAGGCCCAGGATCAGGCTGACGAGGGCCAGTGCGCCGATCTGGACCAGAGACATGGCGTCAAAGTATAGGTTATCGAAGAAAGAGGCGGTCGCGACCGTGCCCTGGGGTTCCACGGCGGGCAGCTCCATAGACTTGAGGGTGATCACGTCGCCACGCTCCGCGTCAAAGCCGACCGCCGCGGAAATCAGTTCCCGCATGGCGGCCAGCTCGTCTTCCGGCCGGGGCTGGAAAACGGTTTCGCCGGCGTCGTTGGTGACGGCTGTGCCATTGATCAGCACCGCGACGGTCAGGCGCTTGATGGCCCCAGGACCGCGGAGGATTTCTTTTTCGGTTTCGGAGATTTCATAATTGATCCGCTCGCGGGTAGCGCTGGTGTTGGCCTTGGACCCCTGGCCGGAGGCGGCATCGCCATCGGGAATGTTTGAGGCAACGGTAACTTCGCCCGCCTGGTTGGTGGAAGAATCGGCGCGTTCCTCGACATCTGTGCTGACGGCGACACGGCTTTTGGGATCAACGAGCTTTTCGCGGATAGATTCGGTGTCGGTCACGGTTTCAACACTGACCTCGACCACGGCATTGCCCTGGCCGACGCGGGCCTCGACAAGGCGCATGACCCGCTCGCGAATCGTCTGCGAACGGTCATCCGTGCCGGCGCCGGCTGCAGCAGTGGCATCCGACGAGCCGATCAAAGCGCCATTGGCGTCGATCACAGCAACGTTTTCCACCGCAAGGCCGGTGACAGCGGAGGACACCAGGAAACGGATAGCGTTGGCCTGCGCAGGTGTGATCGGCGACCCCATCGGTACGACGGAAACCGATGCGGTAGGCTCCACCGTGCGCTGGAAGGGGTTCAATCCGGTGTTGGCGATATGCACCCGGGCCTGGGTCACATGCGGGCTGGCGACAATGGTGCGGGCCAATTCGCCTTCCTTGGCGCGCCAGTAGGCGGCATCGAACATCTGCGAGGTGGTTCCGAAGCCGCTGAGCGAATCGAGCAGCTCATACCCTTTGCCGCCATTGGCCGGCAGGCCTTCGCTGGCCAATGTCATACGAAGTTCGTCACGCTGCGTGGACGGCACGTAGATCGAGCCGCCACGCACTTCAAATTGGGTGCCGCGCTGTTCCAGCGCCCGCACCACATCTCCGGCCGAGCCGCTTTCCAGCCCGGCATAAAGCAGTGTCATTGATGGCTTGCTTGCCACATGGGACATCGCGATCACGCTGAGAATCATAATTACCGTGGCGCCCACGGCAATCAGACGCTTCCGCATGTCCATTTCTGCCCAGACATTCTTGATCTGCTGCACATTAACCTCCGTCGCACCGGCGTTCTGTCCGGCGTGCAACCTTTTTGACGGATCGGCCTTAACATTCGGTTAGTTCCTCGCAGGTTATGAAGAAGCTGCACGACGTTTTAGGGATAGCCATGACAGACGCTGCAGTAGATACAGAAGCAGATGCCCCGGCCAAGAAGAGCAAACTGCCCCTGATCATCGGGGTTGTGCTGGCTCTGGCGGGGGCGGGCGGCGGATTCTTTGCCGTTCAGTCAGGCCTTCTTCCCTTTGGTCAGAAAGCAGCGCCAGAACCGGCGCATGCGGCCGAAGAGGCGCCAGAAGGCGTGGACACTGGTGAGACGGCGGAGGATATCGCCAATCTTGCCTTTATCGAAATGGACCCGATTGTGATTACCCTGCGCAAAGCCAGCGGTATCAAGCATTTGCGGTTCCGCGCGCAACTTGAGGTCGACCTGGCGCACCAGGCCGAGGTCGAGAAAATCCTCCCGCGGGTTGTCGATGTCCTGAACAGCTACCTGAGAGCATTGGAGCTTGAGGATCTGACCGATCCGATGGCTCTGCCGAAACTGAGAGCGCAGATGCTGCGGCGGATCAACATTGCCACCGGCCAGGGCCGGGTGCGTGATCTGCTGATTATGGATTTCGTACTGAACTAGGAGGACAGGATGGACATTATTGCTGATATCCTGCTTGCGGCCGGAGCACTGGGCGCCGGATTCTATTGTCTGGTGCTGTCACGCAGGCTGAAGCGGTTCAATGATCTGGAAAAGGGCGTGGGCGGCGCAGTCGCCGTGCTGTCCTCCCAGGTTGATGACCTGAACAAGTCGCTGAAATCGGCGCAACAGGTGTCTGATGGCTCCAGCAAGGCGCTGCAGCAGCTGACGGGGCGCGCCGAATCGGTGGCCCAGCGGTTGGAGCTGATGATGGCGTCGATGCATGATATTCCCGAGGCCCGGCCTGCGGCTCCGGCAGCGGAACCCGCTGCCGAAGATGAGGAGATGGCAGCCGCTTATGAGGCCGAATCGCAGCCGGCCGAAGAAAGCCAGGAAGAGGCCAAGCCCTCGGGCCTGATGTTCGTCCGCCATAACCGCAGCCAGAACCGGGTGGCGTAATGGCGAAGGCGGCTAAGAAACCCAAAGGCTTGCGGCGGGGCGGCACGCTGATGATGCTGGCGGTCCTGCTGATCGGCTCTGCCGCGGTGCGGCTGGGACTGGAGGCCGGGCCCGCAATTGCCCGCGAAGTGGCCAGTCTGAAGGAGCCGGGCCGGGAAGAGTCTGCGCATAAGGGAGAGCCGCGGGGCGAATCGATGCCGTCCTCCGCTGAGCTGCAGACGATGCTGGCGGCCTTTCGGGAGCGGGAACAGGCATTGGCCGCCCGCGAGGCGGAGATTCAGGACCGGATGAAGGCGCTGGAGATTGCCGATCAGGCGATCAACAAGAAGCTGGTGGCGCTGGAGCAGGCAGAAGAGAAGCTGCGCGCGACCCTCGCCCTGGCCGATGGGGCGACCGAGGCGGATGTGACCCGGCTGACCTCAGTTTATGAGCAGATGAAGCCCAAGGAGGCCGCAGCCCTGTTCGAGGAAATGGACCCTGCATTTGCAGCAGGCTTCCTCGCCCGGATGCAGCCGGAGGCCGCGGCGGGGATCATGGCGGGCCTGAGCCCGGAAGCCGCCTACACCATCAGCGTGGTCCTGGCCGGACGCAACGGAGCCGTGCCCAGGGAATGACTTGGGCGCGCGGGCTTAGTCTTTCCTTAGGACGACTCGCCTAAACTAATAAAAACCAACGGAATTCGGAGTGGACCTATGATCGGGATTGTAGGCATTGTGGTGATCTTTGCCATGGTGTTCGGCGGATACCTTCTGGCCGGCGGCAAGATGGCGATCATTCTGAAGTCGCTGCCGTTTGAGATGATGATGATCGGCGGCGCCGCTGTCGGGGCGTTTCTGATTGCCAACGATATGGGCGGCGTCAAGCACACGCTCAAGGACATCGGCAAGGTATTCAAGGGACCCAAGTGGAAGCCGGACGACTACCGCGATCTGCTTTGTCTGCTGTTCGCGCTGATCCGAATCGCCCGGGCCAATCCGGTTGAGGTGGAACAGCATATCGAAGACCCGGAAAACTCTTCGGTGTTCAATAAATACCCCAAGATCCTGGGCGACAAGGAAGCCGTGAACCTGATCTGCGACACCATGCGGTCGGCGTCGATGAACTATGACGATCCGCATCAGGTTGAAGAGGTGCTGGAAAAGCGGATGGAGGCCAACCTTCACCACGCGCTGCACTCCAGCCATGCGCTGCAGACCATGGCCGATGGCCTGCCTGCCCTTGGGATCGTTGCGGCGGTTCTGGGCGTGATTAAAACCATGGGCTCGATCGACCAGCCGCCCGAGGTGCTGGGGAAACTGATCGGCGGCGCCCTGGTGGGGACATTCCTTGGCGTGTTTCTCTCCTACGGCCTTGTCGCCCCCTTCGCGGGCAAGGTGAAGGCCGTGGTTGAAGAAGACGCGCATTTCTATCAGCTGATCCGCGAAGTGCTGGTGGCCAACCTGCACAACCATGCCGCCGCGATCTGCATTGAGGTCGGCCGCCAGAATACCCCGTCGCATTTCCGTCCCGGCTTCTCGGAGCTGGAAGAAGCCCTCAAATCGGTGAAACAGGACGCAGCATGATCTGGCGAGCATTTGCCACGGCGGCCGTTGTTTTGACGGCTGGCACAGTCCAGGCACAGACAGTCGTGACCCGCTCCGGCGAGCATAAAGGGTTCACGCGCCTGGTGATGCGTCTGCCAGACGGCGCGGACTGGTCTCTGACCCAAAGCGGCAATACTGCGACCGTCAACATTGATGCCCCCGAAGCGGTTTTCGATACCTCCCGCGTCTTCAACCTTATTCCCCGCACCCGGTTGCAATCACTGGAACAGAACGGCCCCGGCCAGCCGCTGCGGCTGCAATTGGGCTGCGAGTGCACAGTCACCTCCTATGTCCAGGAGAACGGCTACCTCGTGGTTGATATCCGCGATGGCGGCAAACCCGCACCGCAGCCGCAATACACCACAGCTGGCAGCATCCTTCCGATCACCACGCCGGTTGCGGGCGGCGGCTACCGTTTCAGTTTTTCCCGGTCGGCCGCGGCGGACGCGCGGATGGCGCTGGAACTGGCCGCCACGGTTGCCGGCCAGTCTGAACCGGCACGCACAGTCCGGCCACAAGACAGTGCCGAGGCGCCTAGCCCCGAACCAGCACCTGCTGGGCCGGAAGAACAGACACCAACTGATGTCGTTTTGCCGCTGGACGGCAGCAGCATACCGGCGGCCGCGGAAGACGTTGCCGCAGCTATGCTGCCGGGGCTGCCGGATACCGGTATGCTGCTCGACTTGGCGGAGACCGAACGCGCTTCGGTGGTCAAGGAATCCGAGCGGCGGTTGCTGCAGCAGATCGGCCGGGCAGCGAACCAGGGGCTGGTGAGCGTTGCGCCGGACGGGCTTCCTGGCGCTGGCACTGCTGCCGGTCTCGATCCTCTGGGCCGTTCGGACAGGCCTTTGAACCCGCTCGACCACATCTCCGTCACTTCGGCAATCGACCGCGAAACTGGCCTGATGGCTGCCCTGACAGAGGGCAGCAACGAGGCAGCGCACTGCATTCCAGACAGGGACGTGGCAATTCACACTTGGGGCAATGAGAGCCCGTTTGCCGATCAGATCGGACCGTTGCGCAGCGCGCTGGTCCAGGAGTTCGACGACGTGAACCCGGCTGGGGTTTTCGCTCTTGCCCGGATCTATCTCTATTTCGGCTTTGGTGCCGAAGCCCGCTCCATGCTGGAAATCCTTCCGGCCGCAGAGCGTGGCAGCCCGGATGCGGCCGTGCTGGAGGCGATGGCCCTGCTGATGGATGGAGTTGATCTTCCGCCTCAAAACCCGTTCTCCGGGCAGCAGGCCTGCGAAAGCAACAGCGCTTTCTGGGGCGCGCTGGCCGACGGTGCGGTCAAGAAAAACTCAAACACCGATGCGATCCAGCAAGCATTTTCCAAGTTGCCGACGCACCTGCGGGTGCATTTGGGGCCGCGGGTCAGCAAAATGTTTGCCGAAGCCGGCGAGCACCATGTCGCTGAAGCCGTGCTGAGGGCCGTAGACCGGACCGGGATCGAAGAGGTGCCGGAAATCAACCTGGCC
Source organism: Leisingera sp. UBA4491 (assembly GCF_002388965.1). Lineage (NCBI taxonomy): Bacteria > Pseudomonadati > Pseudomonadota > Alphaproteobacteria > Rhodobacterales > Roseobacteraceae > Leisingera > Leisingera sp. UBA4491. Next base: position 207,289 of record NZ_DGNN01000013.1, read on the forward strand.
GAGGCGGCGATTGCAGAACTTAAGGGCGACACTGAGAAAGTCGCTGAAGAGCTGACCAGCGAAGTCGCGGAACGCACCGGGAACGCACCAGCCGCGCTGATCGATCTGGTTGCCCTGAGTGTGAAAGAACGCAAAGCGCTGTCGCCGGATGTGCCGGACCTGATTGCCTCCTACGAGCTGGAAAACCGGGACACGGAGCTTGGTGCCGATCTGCGCAAGGCTCATGTTTCGTCGCTTGCGCTGATAGGACAGTTCCACGACGCGTTTCAGGAGCTTAACGAACTGACGGAACGCGATGGACCGGGTGCCCGGGCTGTAGCGCTGGAACCGCTGTTGCTGCTTTTGGCAGAACGCGCGGATGATGTAACCTTCCTGCAGTACGGTCTGGTGTTTGCCGGCCGGGCTACGGCGGCTGAGGCGGCTCCGGTTGCTGTGCCGGTGGCCCGCCGGCTGCTGGACTTGGGCTTCGCGGACTTCGCTCAGGAGCTGCTCAACAAGCTGTCCCTGGCGCCGCAGGATGAAACCCGCCGCCTGATGATGGCTGAAGCCGCGCTTGCCCTGGATAAGCCGCACCGGGCGCTGGTGGAGCTGATGGGGCTGGATGGCTCCAAAGCTAACCGCTTGCGCGCCGAGGCTCTGTGGCGCAACGGCGAATACGGCCGCGCTGGGGAATACCTGCTGGCCGAAAATGAGAAAGACGCAGCCGCCCGCGGGTTCTGGCACTCTGAAAACCTGGGGGCGATAGAGGAAATCGAGCCGGAAGAGGGCGCGCAATTCGGGACAGTCGCTTCTGTCACCACCCGAATCGGCGAAACCGTCCAGGATCCGGACAGCCTGCCGCCGCTGGCCTATGCGCGGGCCCTGGTGGAGAGCAGCGAGGGGACGCGGGGCGGAATCGCCGACTTGCTGAACCAGATCGGCAGAGCAGCGGACGCTCCTGAAGAAACCCAGTGATCCAGCTCAAGGCTGACTGCGTTACGGCCGCCCCGCCCGGGGCGGCCTTTGCGTTTGGATGATAACACTTTGTCAACTGGCTGCCGGTAACCTGATGAGCGGGTGAATCCTGATCTGGAACGGGCAGAATGCCGGAAAACAATTTTAAACTTTGCCTGCAAGGGCTGAGTGCGCGCACAGCGCGCATGGCACGCGAGGCTGTGGCCGCCGCCAGTGCCTGTCCTGCACTTTTCTTCAACGCCAAAATGCACCGGATTGCGCCGTCAGCCGCCGCTGCGAAGGCGGCCCACGCCTCCCGGGCTTCCGGCCGTCCGGCATCCGGACGGCTGCGGGTCGTTCCGCCTTTTCTGCATTGGAAAGCCCTGAGGCAACCGGCCCAGGCTTCTGGCGGGATTACCAACCCTTTGAATGCACTCAACAAGTGGGGCCATAATTGTGCCTAAGCTGACCACTGATCAACTTTTCAGCCCGACTGTGCTGCTGGCGCTGGCGCTGATGGCAATTATCGTGATGATGATCCTGCCAATGCCTGCATGGGTGCTGGACGTCGGTCTGGCGGCCTCTTTTGCGCTTGCCATTCTGATCTTCACGATCACCCTGTTCATCGAAAGACCGCTGGATTTTTCCTCTTTCCCGACGATTCTGCTGGCGTCGCTGATGCTGCGCCTGTCGCTGAACGTCTCCTCCACCAAGCTGATCATTGGCCAAGGCCACTCCGGCACCGATGCGGCCGGAAATGTGATCGAGGGGTTCGCCCAGTTTGTCATGGGGGGCAGCGTGTTCCTCGGCCTGGTTGTCTTTGGGGTTCTTTTGATCGTCAACTTCATGGTGATCACCAAGGGTGCAGCGCGGATGGCCGAAGTGGGCGCCCGCTTTGCCCTGGACGGGATGCCGGGCAAGCAGCTGGCGATCGACGCGGATATGTCCGCGGGCGCCATTGACCACCAGACTGCCAAGGAGCGGCGCGAACGCGACCAGCAGGAAACGACCTTTTTCGGCTCGCTGGACGGTGCATCGAAATTCGTCAAAGGCGACGCCATTGCTGGCTTGATGATCACCCTGCTGAACCTCGTCATGGGGCTTATTATGGGGGTTCTGGTCCACGGTATGCCTGTGGGCAGCGCGTTTGAGACCTACGCCATTCTGACGGTAGGGGACGGCCTCGTCTCGCAGATCCCTTCGGTGATCATTTCCATTGCTGCGGCACTGCTGCTGGCGCGCGGCGGCACCACTGGCGCCACTGATATTGCTCTGTTCGAACAGTTCGGCCGCCACCCGGCAGCTTTGACCACCGTTGCTGTACTGATGGTGCTGTTTGCGCTGGTGCCGGGCCTGCCGTTTCTCCCCTTCGTGACCGGCGGCGGGGTCTTGGGCTATGCCGCTTTCCGGATGGCCAAGAAAAAGAAGGACGATGCAGAAGCCGAGATCGAGGAAAAGATCGAGGAAGCCTCCGATCCTTCGGCCTCGCGGCCGTTGGGCGATATTCTGGATCTTGATGATCTGCATCTGGAGTTTGCGCCCGACCTGGTCAGCATGGTACTGGACGAGGGCACTGGCCTGGACGCGCGGATCGCAAATATGCGGTCCCACATCGCCACAACATTCGGCCTGATCCTGCCGGAAATCCGCCTGACCGATCAGCACGATCTGGAGCGCGGCACCTATGTGATCAAGGTGCAGGGCGTCGAACAGGTGCGCGGCACGCTGCATCCCGACATGGTCCTGGCCCTGATGCCCGACAATCACGATGCGCTGCCCTCAGGCACAGATGTGACGGAGCCGGTCTATGGCGCACCGGCGCGCTGGATTTCTGCCAAGGCGCAGGAACAGGCGGCGCTGGCGGGCGCCACCGTGGTCACGCCGCCGGAAATCCTGGCAACCCATTTGCTGGAGGTCATCAAGCAGAACTTCAGCCGCTTGCTGACGCTCAAATCCCTGCGCCGCCTGCTGGATGAAATGACGCAGCTGTCCGACGGCTTCCGCGCCGAGGCGAACCGCAAGCTGCTGGATTCGCTGGTGCCGGACAAGGTGCCGATGGACACGCTTCATGCGGTCCTGCGGCTGTTGCTGGAGGAGCGGGTGTCCATCCGGAACATGCCCTTGATTCTGGAATCTATTGCGGAAGCGCGCTTGCACGTCACACAGCCTGAAGTGATTTGCGAGCATGTGCGCCAGCGCCTTGGCTTCCAGCTGGTGTCCGAGATGAAGCGTGAGGACGGGACCATTCCGCTGATCCAGCTGGCGCCGGAATGGGAGGACAAGTTCTCGACCTATCAGGTCGATGCGCAGGGTGCCGGCCTGGATATCGCGCTGCCGCCGGATCTCTTCAACCGCCTTGCGGACGGGCTGAGCGACAAGCTCTCGGCGATCACCGATCAGGGCGTGTTTGCCGCGGTGGTGACCTCGACTCGCCGCCGCCGGTATCTGAGGACAATTTTGAAGTCGCGCGGTATTACCAATCCGGTACTGTCGTTTGAGGAAATCGGCCTGGAAGCACGGCCTGCCCTCGTCGGGATGGTGCAGGCATGAACCTGGACTTTCTGCCTCCGGAACTGGTTCTGATGCTGGGGGCGGGTTTCTGGCACGCCGCCATCGTGTTCCTGAGAGTGGCAGCGATGGTGTCTGTTCTGCCCGCAATGGGGGAGCTTTATGTCCCCACGCGGGTCAAGCTGGCAGTCGCCGTGGCCTTTACGTTCGTCGTGGCACCGGCGCTGCCTGCGTTGCCCGAGCCAGACAACGTGTTCGCTTACGCCCGTTTTGCGGTGACTGAGGCCATCATCGGCCTGGCTTTGGGTATCGGCGTCCGGATTTTTGTGCTGGCATTGCAGACCGCGGGCGCGATGGCAGCGCAAGCCACGTCGCTGTCGCAGGTGCTGGGCGGCATCGGCGCAGAGCCGATGCCGGCGCTTGGCGCTGTTTTGATGATCTCCGGCGTGACCCTTGCCACCCTGATGGGGCTGCATGTCCGGGTGGCGGAGCTGCTGATCGGTTCTTACCGGATGTTTCCGGCAGGCGAGTTTCCGGGTGCCGCCGGCCTGACGGAATGGGGCGTTTTCCGGGTCTCGCAAAGTTTTTCGCTGGCATTCACCCTGGCGGCGCCCTTTGTGATCACGGCGGTGATCTATAACCTGGCCCTTGGCGTGATCAACCGGGCGATGCCGCAGCTGATGGTGGCCATGGTCGGCGCGCCGGTGATTACCCTTATGGGGCTGTTCATCCTGATGGTCGGCAGCCCGGTGATCCTGGATGTCTGGTCCCGCGCCTTGATGACCTTCTTCGCAAACCCCGGGGGCGGCATCCCATGAGCGGACAGGACGACGACTCAGACAAGTCATTCGAGCCAACGGAGCAGAAACTCCGAAAGGCCCGGGAAAAAGGCGAAGTTGCCAAATCCACTGACCTGTCGGTGGCTGCCGCCTATCTGGGCCTGATCATCGCGTTTTATACCGCAGGCAGCAGCAGCGTTGAGGGGATCGGCACTGCACTGATGGCCTACCTTGACCAGCCAGACCGGCTGGCGCCGCTGTTTTTCGAAGGTCCCGCGGCAGCGCCGGTGGGCGGCTTCATCGGCAGTGCTTTCCGGCCGGTGCTGCCATGGTTTCTTGTGCCTTTCGCGCTTGTGCTGCTGTCCATTGTCGGCCAGCGGGCGATGGTCTTCGCCCCGAGCAAGCTGGAGCCGAAACTGTCGCGCATTTCGATTGTTTCCAATGCGAAGAACAAGTTCGGCCGCGCCGGCCTGTTCGAGTTCTTGAAAAGCTTCGTGAAACTGACGCTCTACTCGGTGTGCTTGGGCGTTTATCTGTCCCACCGGCTGCCGGAGATGATCGCGTCATCCGGCACCGGCCCGCAATCCGTGGTTCTGATGCTGGCGCAGCTGTCGATGGAGTTCTTGTTCCTCGCTCTCATCATTGCGCTGGCAATCGGGATCGTTGACGCCGCCTTTCAGCATGCCGAGCATATCCGCAAGAACATGATGTCGCGCAAGGAAATCCAGGATGAGATGAAGGATGCCGAAGGCGACCCGCATATGAAGAGCCAGCGGCGCCAGCGCGGCCAGCAGATCGCGATGGGCCAGATGCTGGCCGATGTGCCGAAGGCAGATGTGGTGATCGTAAACCCGACCCACTATGCGGTTGCCCTGCAGTGGAGCCGTGAGCCGGGCGCCGCCCCCGTCTGTGTTGCCAAGGGAGTCGATGAGATTGCCGCGGCGATCCGGCGGGTTGCCAATGAAAACGCAATCCCGATCCACAGCGATCCGCCAACCGCGCGGGCGCTGCACGCGGCGATCGAGATCGGGGATGAAATTCTGGAAGAGCACTACGCGCCGGTGGCAGCGGCAATCCGTTTTGCCGAGGAGATGCGCAAGCGTGCCAAGGGGAAGGTCACATGAAGCAGAAAATGCTGGATCAGATGGCAGCGGTGACCGCTGCGCAATACATGCAGGAACACGCCAGAATTCAGCCCGTTCTGGCCCGGGAAGCGGAGCTGCGCGGCCAGTTGGCCAGACTGAACGAGCAAGTGCAGGCCGCGCGCGCACAGGCCGATGGCGATCATGCAATGAAGGCATTGGGAGCGGATCTTTTATGGCAGGGCTGGCATTCCCGCACCCGGCGGCAGCTGAACCAGGAGCTGGCCAAGGCCACTGCGCAAAAACTGCGAAGCATGGATCAGCTGCGCAAGGCGTTCGGCCGCAAACATGCGGTTGAAACGATGGCCACAGCTGAACGCAAACGGCACAAGGCCGAGCTGGCCAAGGACCAGATGGCCCGGCTGCTGGAGGGCTGAGCGGAAGAGACCTGTTTTCGGCAAAAAAAAGCCGGCCTTTTGAGGCCGGCTTTTTTGCTTGAATTGCTGTGCGGCGGTCAGACGTCTTGCCGGGAAATCTCCATGATCAGCACGTCATACACGCCCTTGCCGATGTGTTTCTGCGCCGCCTCGCGCAGGGCGGTGCGCAGCGGTTCCAGCACATCAGACCGGGTGAACGCACCGCGGAAGCCGCCCATGTTGGCGTGGTCAAAGAGGACTTGAAGGAAGACATCGCGCAGTTTTGGCTCCAAGGTGCGGACTTTTTCGCCAATGCCTTGTTTGGCCTCCAAGCTCAGAGACACCACCACCAGTGAAGTCAGTTGATCACGCTCTACGACAGGAACGACGAACTGATTGTTGATCTTGATGTATTCGCGCTGGTTCTCTTCGCCGTCTTCAGCGATTTCCTCTGCGGCTTCCTCAGCGGGTTTGGCGGCGCTGCCGGGCTCGGCAGCGTGCTCTTCTTCCGGTGCGGGCATCAGCATGATGCCGGCACCGATGCCGCCTCCGGTTCCGAGGATCAGCAGGATGACTGGCAGGAGTTTTGACAGCATAATAACCCTCAGAACGGCAGGACAGCGTCAAGCAGCTGCTGGCCGTAGCGCGGCTGCTGAACATCGGTGATCTGGCCGCGGCCGCCGTAAGAGACGCGCGCCGAAGCAATCTTGTCATACGTGATTTCATTCTGGCGGCTGATGTCCTGGGGCCGGACATACCCGGTCACCAGCAGTTCGCGCAGTTCGAAGTTCACCCGCAGCTCCTGGGTGCCGCTGATCGCCAGAACCCCGTTGGGCAGCACGTCGACAACGGTGGCTGCGACCCGCAGCTCCAGTTTCTCGCTGCGTTTCACGGAACCCTTGCCGCCGGCGGAACTGGAGCTGCCCAGCTCCACCGCGTCTGCCGAGGTGGCGCCTTCCGGCAGTTTCCGGTCCAGCCGCTGCGGCAAGCCCAGAAGCTGAGGCATGTTCAGGCTTTCGGACCCCGACCGCGAGCGCTGTGTGTCGTTGGAAATTTCCGCTTCTTCGTCGATCTCGATCACCACCGTCAGGATATCCCCCCGCTTGATCGCGCGGCGGTCGCCGAGCAGCGATTGCTGCGAGCCGCTCCACAGCGAGGATCCGTCAACGGTGCGCCGGTTCTGGGTCTGCGCGGGCAGTCCCTCGTAAAGCATCGCCACATGCTCCGGCGTCTCATTCGCAGGGGTGAAGGAGGGCGGCTTGCCCAGGTGATCCATCCGGCCGCAGGCGCCCAGGAGGGCCAGCCCGAAAAGCAGCGGTTTGGCGGGGGAAAATTTCATAGTCATCAGTTTACCTCGACGGAGCCGTCTTCCTTGATCCGTCCGGTGACGGTCGTGCGGGAAGAGAGATTCATGACCCGGACAGCTTCACCAGCGGCACCGCGGCCCAAGGCACGCCCTTCCGCGGCGATGGACAGCGCACCCTGACGGAAGATCAGGGTCACCAGGTCGTTACGTTCAATGATGGCCGGCGGGCCGATATCGCCGGGCCGCAAGGGCCGCCCCGCGTAGAGCGAGACACGTGCTTCCATGCCTGTGACGTCTGCCGGGTCCGACAGCGCGCCAAGGATCTCGCCCTTCTTGAGCGCCAGATCTTCGGGGTTGACGATCTCCTTGGCGCGGATCGTGCGCAGCGGGATCAGGTAGTCCGCCCAGGCGGGCGGGGCGCAGAGCGCGGCGGCGGTCAGGCAGGCAAGAGCAAGTTTCATCAGCGCACCTGTGTGGTTGCACCCATCATCTGGTCGACAGCCGAGATGACCTTGGCATTCATTTCGTAACCGCGCTGGGCTTCGATCAGCTCCGTCACCTCGCGCACCGCATCCACCGAGCTGCCTTCCAAGTATCCCTGGCGCAGGGTGCCGAGCCCGTCTTCGCCAGCGGTGGAGACGGTGGCGGGGCCGGAGGCTTCGGTTTCGGTGAACAGGTTGCTGCCGATCGCCTCAAGACCCTTGGGGTTGGTAAAGCCGGCCAGGGTGAACTGCCCCAGCAACTGGCCTTCGGGAGAGTCTTGGAAATACCCGTAAACTTCGCCCTCGGCGTTGATCGAGATGCTAGTGGCATCGTCGGGGATGGTGACTTCGGGCGACACTGCGAAACCGTCCGAAGTCACGATCAGCCCTTCGGCCGAGCGTTTGAGCGCACCGTCGCGGGTATAGGCGGACTGGCCGGAGGGCAGGGTGACCTCCAGATAGCCATTGCCGTCAATGGCGATATCCAGGTCGTTGTTGGTCTGCTGCAGCGCCCCTTGGGACAAATGCACGGAAACGGCCGCCGGGCGCACACCGAGGCCAACCTGCACACCGGTCGGCAGCACGGTGCCGTCCGAAGCATTCACGGTGCCGGCGCGCGAAATCTGCTGGTAGTGCAGATCTGCAAACTCGGCGCGGCGGGCGTTGTAGGCCGTGGTGTTCATATTGGCGAGGTTGTTGGAGATGGTCTCCACCCGCAACTGCTGGGCGCTCATGCCGGTTGCTGCGATCTTGAGGGCACGCATCTGGATTCTCCTAGGACTTGATCAGGTTTTTGATGGCATTGCGGATGCGCTCGTCTTCCGTCTGCAGAAAGCTCTGGCCCATCTCATAGGCGCGCTGCACTTCGATCATCCGGCTCACTTCGGAAATTGCGTTCACGTTGGAGCCTTCCAGAAAGCCCTGCAGGACCTTCGAGTCGAAGTTCTCCTCGATGTCGCCCTCAACGCGGAACATCACACCGTCCTCACGCACAAGCGTGTGCTTTTCGACCGGTTTGAAAAGGCCCAGCTGTCCCAGCAGACGCCCGTTTGCGCTGAGCGAACCGTCCGCACCCACTTCGATCTTGCCGGCATCCGGCGGCACAAAGACGGGCGCGCGGCCCGCGTCCAGCACCCGGTAGCCATCCATGGTCACCAGATCACCGGCGGCGTTGGGGGAAAAGGCGCCGGAGCGGGTCAGCCGTTCCCCTTGCGGGGTTTCGACCATAAAGAAGCCATCCCCTTCGATGGCAAAATCGAAGGTGCCGCCTGTATTGGTCAGTTGGCCCTGCTCCATCGAGGTGTTGAAGATATTGGCACGCGACATCGACACGGACGGCTGACCGGGCGAGGATTGCACGAACTCCGAAAAGATCAGACCTTCCTGGCGGTATCCGGTTGTGGCGGAGTTTGCGATGTTGTTGGCAATGACGCGCATTTCCCGCATCAGGCCTGACTGGCGTGAAATCGTGGCGTAACCTGCGGTTCCCATTACGAGCCTCCGGCAATCATTGGAACAACGTGGCCGTCGAAAAAGGCCACCAAGGTTTGTGTCATGAAGCCCATGGTCATCCAGAACACGACCAGGATCGCTGTCAGCTTGGGCACGAAAGTCAGGGTCATTTCCTGCACCGAGGTCAGGGCCTGAAACAGGCCGATGGTCAGGCCGACCACCAGCGCGACGACCAGGATTGGCGTCGACATGGTGACAGCGGCCCACAGCGCCTGGCGCAGCGTGTCATAGAAGAGGCTTTCGCTCATCATGGCTCAGACCGGCATCCTCAGGATTTCCTGATAGGCCTCGACGACCTTGTTGCGCACAGTAACGGCGGTTTCGACCGCCAGTTCGGTCTGCGCCAGAGCCTGCACCAGCGCATGCGGGTCAGCTTGCGACGTCATCGCCTGCACCGAGACCTGCTCGCTGTTTTGCAGGGTCGCGGTGAAGTCTTCAAAGCTCTGCTTCAGCTGGGCGCCGGCACCGGTGCTTTCGTGATTGGGGTCAGCTTTGGTGGCGGGGCGGGCGGCGGCATAGCCGCTGGCGGCGGAAAGACTGCGAATATCCATTCTGGATCTCCAATAAATTTCAGTTAGCGTCTCAAAAGTTCCATCAGCGAGGCGGACATGGACCTGGTCTGCTCAAACATCTTCAGGTTTGCCTCATAACTGCGCTGGGCTTCGCGGGCGTCGGCGATCTCGATCATCAGATCCACGTTGGAGCCTTCGAAATGCCCGCTTTCGTCAGCCAGCGGATGCGATGGGTCGTAGACTTTGTCCAGCTCGCTGCGGTCCAGGGTAACCCGGCCGGTGCGCACATGCTCCACATCCGTCCGCAGCTCGCGCACCGATTCGAAGGGTACTGCCTTGCGGCGGTATCCCGGCGTGTCGGCGTTGGAAATGTTCTCAGACACATGGCGCAGGCGCGCGGCTTGCGCCTTGAGGCCGCTGGCGGTGACGGAGAGGGCTTTGGAAAATTCACTCATCTCTCATACCTCCTCAGGTTTTGCCCAGGCTGGCGCGCAGGATGTTCATGGAGGATTTGTAGATGGCCATGGCACGCTTGTGCTGGCGTTCTGTATCGACGCCTTTCAGCAGCTCCGCCTCAACGGAAACCGAGTTGCCATTGGGGTCGCTGCCGGTCTCGTCGGACATAACCGCCCAGTCCATCTGACTGCCTGCGGTGCCATTCAAATGGCTGTCGCGGGTGGCGCTCATGCTGCTTTGGCGGGCGCCTGCGGCAAAGACTTCCGTGAAGGGCTTGATATCCTTGGCGTGGTACCCGGGCGTATCGGCGTTGGCGATATTCTGAGCTACCAGTGCCTGGCGCTTGCCGGCATGGGTCGCCATGGAATAGGAAATTTTGAATACGTTCAATTCTGTGAACACCAGGGCTTCTCCCTTGATCGATTTCAATCAAGGCTTAACCCCGATTCCTTTAGAAATTGTTTTCAGGACACCAAGGGAGACCGCCGCCATGAAAGCAGAGCTGCAAGCACTGACCCGTCAAATTGCCAGCACGCGCCTGGCAACGCAGATGGGCCGGGTGACTGGGATCGCGGGCGGAGAGATAGAAATCAGCGGCTTGGCATCAGTCGCCCGGATCGGTGACCGGCTGGTGCTGCGCCGCGGTCCCGACGATGAGCTGCATGGTGAAGTCCTGAAGATTAAAGGGAATAACATCAGTATGTTGCCTGACCGCGCCCCTGATGGTGCCGCGATCGGCGATGCGGTTCTGCTGCATCCTTCGCCGGAGTTCGCCCCCAGCGATCATTGGATCGGCCGGGTGATCGACCCCTTTGGCGAGCCGCTGGACGGCCGCCCGATGCTGCCAGGATCTGCACCACGGGATCTGATGGCGGCCCCGCCCAAGGCCGCCGGGCGGCGCGGCATGGGGGAACGGCTGCCCACCGGGCACGCATTGCTGAATACGATTCTCCCGATTGTGCGCGGCCAGCGCGTGGGCCTTTTTGCGGGCTCCGGGGTGGGGAAGTCCTCACTGCTGGCCAAACTGGCCAAAGCCATGGAAGCGGATGTGGTGGTGATGGCTCTGATCGGCGAACGCGGCCGTGAGGTGAATCACTTTGTCGAACAGGTGCTGGGCCCCGAGGGCATGCGCCGGGCTGTGGTGGTGGCGGCGACGTCCGATCAGTCGGCGCTTGTCAGGCGCCGCTGTGCTTGGGCTGCCATGACCGTGGCGGAGCACTTCCGCGACCAGGGTAAGAACGTGCTGTTCCTGGCCGACTCTGTCACCCGTTTTGCCGAGGCGCACCGTGAAATCTCTGCCGCCTCGGGAGAGGCGCCCGCGCTGCGCGGCTACCCGCCTTCGGTGACGCCGCTGATCACCGGGCTGTGCGAGCGGGCCGGCCCTGGCGGCGAAGGGCAGGGCGACATCACCGCGGTTTTCAGCGTCCTGGTGGCCGGCTCCGATATGGATGAGCCGATTGCCGATATCCTGCGCGGTGTTCTGGACGGGCATATCGTGCTGAGCCGGGAAATTGCCGAACGCGGCAGGTTCCCCGCGGTCGACGTGTCGCGCTCGGTGTCGCGCAGCCTGCCCGCTGCGGCCACGGCGGACGAAAACGCAGCCATCCAGGAAGTGCGCAAGTTTCTGGGCGCCTATGAGCAATCCGAGGTGATGATCCGCGCCGGGCTTTATGCTGAGGGCAATGACGCAGTGCTGGACCAGGCCGTCAAGCTTTGGCCCGAATTGGATGTCTTTTTCGGGCGCGAGGATGCGGAGGGTATCACCAGCAGTTTCAACCGCCTCCTGCTGCTGCTGCGCCGTGCCAAGGCGGGACGCTAAGGGGCGGCTTGCTGTCACTGAAGAGATGAAAGCCGGCGCCCGGCACAGGCCCGCGGCGCGGCCTTTTAGATAGCAGATTTTGCGGATCGGAATGAGGAAGCGCCCAGCAGCGGAAAGGCTGTGGAGGCTCGGGATTGTTCCGCCTTGAAAACCGGCGGATGAACAACGCATTCACTGAGCCGGTGCCTGCCCTAATGAGGCGTTTCAAAAAAGCTGCTGCGGAGCTGCTTGCCTCCAGGCCGTTGCGCCGGGATAAAAATCCAGTCGCCGGGGATCGCTGATGAGGCCCCCGGCGCTTTGGTCGCAGCGCGTGTTGTTCAAAATTGAAACCGGTCTAGCGCTGCAGGACTGAATCCTGTGTGACCGCTTTACCCTGGTTGCCGAACGGGGCTGCAAGGGCAGTCCTAGCGGCCGGCTTGAACGGCCGGAAGGTTATGACGGCCGGACAGCAAACAGACGGTCTTCGCGCGCCAGCAAGGTGCGCAATGCCTTCAGGCAACGGTAATGGTTGTTGCCGATCAGGGCGTCGGTTGCTTCTGCCAGCGAGGCGCGGCTGTCCGGGTCCGTGAACACTTGGCTCAGCTCCTCGATCCGGCGCAGCATCGGCAGGCGCTCTTCCTCGGGGTCGGCATCGCCGGACAGGATGAGCTGCGCGGCATAACAGACCCGGCGCACCGGTGTGTTGGCTTCTTCGGGGTGGATGGCATCGCGCAGGCGCAGGATGTTGGCATCCGGGGTTACAATGGACAGGCGGCTGCGGCGGTCGCCGTTTTCAATCACCGCGCCATTCACAAGGACACGCTCCTTGGGGGCAAGTTTCAGGACAAGTCCGCTCATATTCAGGAAGCTCCGCTGCGGAGGCCACGCAGGATGGCCGTATTGATTTCCACCAGGGGCCGGACGTTGGCCTTGCGCTGAAGCACTTTGCTGGTGTGTTGTCGCGTGAATTCCGCCAGTTCGAAGAGATTTTGCTTTAGGTCATCTGGCAGGGGATTGCTCTTCATTGCGAGATCCGCCGTGAAGATCGACCAAAGCTTGCGGTTGTCGTTCAACGCCTGAGCAAGTTCATTGAACCCGTCGCTGCCTTTTTGGGCAGCCGTGATCAGCCGGCGGGTGACGCGGGTGACCACTTCGTATTCAAAGTTCTTTGCTGTCCGGGTCGGGGTCTTTGCCGCCGAATAGGCACTCTTCGCCTTCAGAAGGGCATTCACGTGTTTTCCTAACGTATTATTCTTCAGGTTCTCTGAGAGGGAAGACCGGGGCGCCATCAGCGCCCCGGATCAGGCTGTTAACGGAACAGCTGCTGCAGGGTCGATGGCGCCTGGTTGGCGATGGTCAGCGACTGCACCGCCAGCTGCTGCTGGGTCTGCAGTGCCTTCAGCCGCGCCGAGGCCTCTTCCATGTTGGTGTCGCTCATGGTGCTGACACCCGACTTCAGCGAGTCGGTCAGTTTGGACACGAACGAGCTCTGGTCGCTCAGTCGGTTGCTGTCCGCACCCAGCTGAGCCGCGCTGTCGATCGCAAAGGTCATCATGGTTTCGATTTCGCTCAGCACCGTCGCCGCATTGGCATTGGTCAGCGAGGTCATGCCGGTGGTGTCCATGTTGCCGGCGGTGTCGATGCCCGAGATCACGATGATATCGCTCGCCGCGTTCAGACCGCCCAGAACATCCAGCTGCGCAGTGACGGTGTCATCCAGAAGGTTGGCACCGTTGAACGATGCGGAGTCGATGATCGATTCAATCTGCTCGCGCTTTTTCGACAGGTCAGCTTCGATTTTGTCGTGGTCGACGTTTTGCGAAACACCAGCAACCGCCAGTTCACGCATTTCCTTCAGGGTTTCCACGATCTGTTCCATGCCGGAGGAGGCAACTGCGACGGTGGCCTCACCAAAGTCCAGGGCGTCGGAAACGGCTTCAAACGCCTGAATGTCCGATTCCATCGACTTGGAAATGGCCCAGACAGCGGAGTTGTCCTTGGCCATGCCGACCTCTTTGCCGGTCGAGATCTGGTTCTGGGTCTCTTCCAGGCTGTTGTTCACAGTCTTCAGAGTCTGCAGAGCAACCATTGCGCCGTTGTTTGTCAGAATGCTGGTCATAGCTTTTTCCTTTAGCTGCGGGGCGCTTTAGCCCCTTAATTCTGTGCCCCGGCGGGGCGTTAATTGACGTCTTTCTGACTGTGCGTTCCGCCCTCTGGCTTCCGCGCCACCCCTCTTGAGGTGCAAGGCGACTTTGGCCCATCAGTTGCTAAAGGAGTGCTAATGCCGGGATTTGGTTTTTTAGAATTTTCCCAAAATTGCATCAGGCGCGTTTTTCCAGCTTGGCGCCGCTGCGGGTGCCGTAGCGGTTCCGGCGTCCGGCCTGGTCATAAACGTCCAGGCCCTTGCGGATTCGGCGCAGTTCGGCCATGCGCGCCGCGACTGAACGGATGCCGTCCATGGCACTGTCCAGCAGCTGCTGATTGCGCGACAGTTTGGTCTGAACCTGCGCCAGAGACTCGCGCTCCAGCTCTGATACAGAGTTCAGCTTGCCGATCACCTTCTCTTTTTTCGCGAGAAGCCCTTCCAGCTTGCCAAGGTCTCCCTCCATCAGGGCAGTGCGCTCGCGGTCGAGGATTTGGTCCAGCTCATCAATGAGCTTTTGCGGTTTCAGGTCACTCACCTTCGGTCTCCTTCAATGCGTGATAAAGTGATTCGGCCAGGCCGATGCCGCCGGAGCGCGCAATCTGGTTGGCCTGTTCGCGGATGAGAAAGCTGGAAAACTGGTCCTCGCCTGCGCCGCCGCCGAAACCTTCGCGGGATTCGCCAAGGCCTGCGGACTTCAGCATTTGCGCAAGAAAGGAAGCTTCCAGCTCAATAGCGGCCTCGCGCAGCGGGTCGCTGCCTGCGGGCCGTACTGGACGCACTGCAGATGCAGTCTGCAGCGGGGTGGGCAGTAGATCTGACATGTCCGGTTCTCCGGTTTGACGTCGAATTTCATCGATTTTCTAAAACTGCGCCGGAACCGGTTAAAATTGCCGTAACCGCTTTGGGATAAGTCTGTCCGGGTCGAGATAGAATGTCCGGAACACAATTATGATGATGAATTCGATCCTTGGCTTTGAAGCCGGTTCTGTTGGCAAGATGCCGGCCGCAACCGGGGAGTCATCCAACAAATCCTCCAGTTCCAATGATTTCGCTGATCTTGTCGCGGCTCAATCCGGGCCCGAAGACGCGGCCGCTGAAGCGGTTACAGGCAAGAGCGGAGTGGCGGAGGCAGAAGCGGGCACCGAATCGCAAGCCGCCCAGACAGACGCGGCCGAAACCGGAATTGACGAGCCTGAAGCCAGAGTGGCCGAGACGTCGGGCGAAGTGTCTGAGCTTGAAGCTGGACTGCCCGAGGCCGAGGCGAATGCTGGTCTGGCTGGCACCAGTACACATCAAGACTCTGAAGAAGCCGCAGTGGCCGAAGGGCAGGTGCGACCGGACTCCGACCCTAAAGCTGCCAGTGAGAAAGTGCCTCATGGCTCTTCCAGCGTTGCAGACGGCGCGGATCAACTGGCCAAGAGCGAACGTGTGTCCAGCGTAGAGAGGCCTTCGCGTGAGAATATCGTTACAGGGCAGCCTGTCCCTCCTTCTGCTGACGGCACGCAGCAGGCAGACGGTGCGGCGGTCGGGCAAAACCCGGCGGCCGCAGGCGGCGGCCAGACTGAAACATCTGAAGAAATCGCTCGAATTCAGGCTCCCGGGCAATCTCAGGCAGAGGCTGTCTTGGGTCGAAACACAGCGGAGCGAGGCGAAAGAAACGCAGATTTGAAGGTGCCGCAAGGAACCGAAGGTTCAGGCACCACCCGCGTGCCTGCGGAGGCCTCGGTTAAGGCGGCCTTAGTTGCCAATGCACAACCGCCGACCGGGCAACAGCAATCCGGCACCGTCCAGGGTCATGTAAACAAAGGCGTTGCAGCCGCTGGTCAGGCGCCCGCTGTTCCAAACTCCGCAATGGCGATACCCGGTTCTCAATCCTTGCAGCCAGACGGCCAGCAGGCTGCCACCCGGCCTGACGGAGCGGCTCAACCGAACATGCCAGCCGCGCAAGGCATAGTGCAGGCGCTGACAGCTGGCCAGACCGCGCCAAAGGGGCCAGGACAGAGGGCCGAGTCAGCAGTAGCGGCACTCACCGGCGATGTCCCGGCGGACGCTGACGCTGGCGAGACCGGCAGGGCGTTTTTCAGCGATCTCAAGAGCGGAGAGTTCCGTGCACCCGCGGCAGCGCCGGCGCCGAACCCGCAGCGGCCTGCTGTTTCGGTGCTTCAGCCGCTGATTGCCGGCGGGCTTGGCGCGGGTTCGGCGGGTGCAGAACTGCTGTCCGGGTCCGAAGATTCGCTGCAGGGCGCATTTGGCCTGTCCGGCGAGGTGCCGGGACTGACGCAGCTGCTGGCGGAGGCCTCCTTCGGCACAGGCACGGTGCACCGGCCGGAGACGCCGCGCATGATAGCGGCGCAGCTGGCCGAGGCTTTTGCGGCCAAAGGTGAGCAGAAAGTTGAAGTTTCGCTGAACCCGCAGGAGCTGGGCCACGTGAAAATGCGTGTGGTCGCCAGTGAGACGGGCATTACGATGATTATCCAAACAGAGCGGCCGGAAACCGCTGATCTGATGCGCCGCCATATCCACGAACTGGCCGAGGAATTCCGCCGCATGGGGTATGAGGACATCTCCTTTGAATTCAGCGGCGGCCAGACCGGCGGCCAGTCCGCAGATGATGCGGGCGGCGGCGGGGCATCTTCCGGCGGCACAGGGCCGCGCGGCGCCGATGCGGCGGATGGCACTGAACCAGTAATTCAAAACCTACGGCTGGGTGAAACCGGCGTGGACATGAGGGTCTGATCACATGACAACAGCAGTCACCTCCGCGGGCAGCCCTGCGGCACAAACACTCCAGCAGCCGGCGGCCTCCCAGAAGACCTCCGGGCTGACGTCCGACTTCGAAACCTTCGTGAAAATGCTGACCGCGCAGGCGACGAATCAGGACCCGCTGGAACCGCTTGATTCGACCGAATACGCGGCTCAGCTGGCGCAATTCTCGATGGTGGAGCAGCAGACCAAGAGCAACACCTTGCTGGAAGGCCTGCAATCACAGCTGGGTCTGGCCAACATGGCGGCGCTGTCCGGCTGGGTCGGGATGGAGGCGCGGGGCGTGGCTCCGGGCTATTTCGACGGCAGCAGCGAGATCACCATTGCGCCTAACCCGGCAGCGGCTGCGGATTCGGTCACGTTGGTCGTACAGGACACCAAGGGGTCCGAAGTGCAGCGCGTCACCCTGCCGGTCTCAGCCGAGCCTTACCAGTGGACCGGCCTGGATGAAGACGGAAATCCGCTGGAGGCAGGGGAGTATAAGTTTGTCATCGAAAGCAGAAAAGGCGACGAACTTTTGTTGCAGGAATACGCCGAGATCTATTTCAAGGTGAACGAAACCCGGATGCAGGGCGGCGATGTGGGCCTGATCACCGAAGGCGGGTCTGTGGTCCTGGCCTCTTCGGTGAGCGCGCTTCGCGATCCGCAAAGCTGACCCGGCGGTATCCGCTGGCCGAAAAACTGTCTAAGAACGGGGCGGCATAACACCGGAGACCGCCCTGCAACCGCTGCCTGACAAATTCGAAGCCCGTTTCTTTGCACATCTCTCTGCAACGGGCCTGCATGTTCCCGCCCCCCGCCGTCTGGCGGGGGGGCGTTCGAACCATGTCTGGCGGGCAGGCGGGCTGGTGATCAAGCTGTACGCGGCAGATGGCGGCAATCCCTTGTTCGCCAATGATCCGGCACGGGAAGCCGCAGTGCTGACGGCGCTGTCCGGCACTGGGATGGTGCCGCCGCTGGTGCAGACCGGTGTCTTCGAAGGCCGCAGGTGGCTGGGGTATGCGCATGTGAACGGCAGCCCCTGGCGGCAGGACACTGGCCATGTTGCGCAACTCCTGGGGCGATTGCACGACTTGGCTCCGCCGCCAGGATTGCCGGAAGGCGCGAACGGCAGCGCCGCGCTGGAGGGACAGACCTTTGATATTCTGAAATACTGCCAAGGCCGGGACCCGCTGGCGGCTATGCGGCCGCTGGGGCAGGTTCCACCGCTGCCGCAGCCGGTTCTGATCCACGGTGACCCGGTGCCCGGCAATCTGCTGGCGCATGACGGCACGCTGACCCTGATCGACTGGCAATGCCCGCAGATCGGAGATCCGGCGGAGGATCTGGCCCTGTTCCTGTCGCCCGCCATGCAGCTGATGTACCGGGGGGCGCCTTTGTCGAAGGCGGAGGAGGACAGTTTCCTTGCCGCCTATCCCGACCCGCGGATTGCCGGCCGGGTGCTGGCACTCAAGCCCTGGTTTCACTGGCGTATGGCGGCCTATTGCCTGTGGCGGGCGGAGCGCGGCAGCGCCAAGGACCGGCAGGCGTTTGAGCTGGAGCGCGCGGCGCTTCAGTCCATCAGGCCTAGCAGCGCATAGGCGGGCGGCATCAGGATCCGGCGGGCGCGGCCAAAGGGAAAGCGCGGCATGTTTTGCATCACGGGAGAGTAGGGCAAATCAGGCGTTCGATCCTGAACAAGATCGCTCAGCAGCCGCCCGGCATAGCTGCCCATGGCGACGCCGTTACCGTGGTAGCAGAGACCGGCATAGATGCCCGGCATCTCTGAAACCGCGCCCACGAAGGGGACCAGATTCCGGGACAGGCAGACCATGCCAGACCAGCAATGGGTGGTTTCCACAGTATGCCACGCCGGGAACATCGCCTCGAAATCCTGCCGCAGCTTGTGCCGGATTGCGGTCTCAGCCCGCGGCGAGGCCAGCAGCCCGCCACGCATTCCAAACAAGAAGCGTTTGCCCGGCATCAGCCGGAAATAATGCAGCAGGTTGCGGGTGTCATAGGCCATCTGATGCGAACGCCAGCCCTGCGCCTGCAGCTCGGCCTCCGTCAGCGGACGGGTCACCATGACGGTGGACTGCGCAGGCATGTAGCGTCCGGCCAGCCAGCCGGGCAAATCTTCCGAGGAATAGCCATTGGTGGCGATGATGACCTTGGCGGCCCGCAAAACACCCTGTTTAGTCTCTAATCTGTATCCGCCGCGGTCCTGCCGCACCGACCGGGCAGCGCTGTGCTGGTACAGGCTAGCCCCGGCATTCTGTGCGGCGCTAGCCAGGCCGAACAGGTATTTGCGCGGGTTCAGGGCAAAGCCAACCGGCGTAGTCAGCGCCGCATGGAAGGAGCCGTTCAGACCGTTCTGCGCCAGCTGACTGCGGGTTAGAAAATCAGGTTCCTCTCCTGCGGCGCGCATGGCTTCGGCTTGCGCGCGCAGGCGGCGCGCGGCCTTTTCATTGTGCGCCAGCTGGGTTTCCCCGTCCGAGTGCGTGTCTGCCTCGATACCGTGGGTCTGCAGCAGATCCCGCACGAGATGCACTGCGGCTTCTTCGCCTGCCTCATAAGACTCTGCCGCCGGTTTTCCAAACATGCGGCGCATTGCCGGGCCGGAGAGTTTCGACCCGCCAAGGCAACAAAACCCGCCGTTGCGGCCAGAGGCGCCCCAGCCCGGGGTTTCGGCCTCCAGCACCGCAACGGACACCCCGCTTTCGGCCAGATGCAACGCGGCTGACACACCGGTAAAGCCGCCGCCGATGATCGCCACTTCGGCGGATGCTTCACCCTGCAGCACCGGCCAGTCCGGCGCCGCGATGGTCTCGTCCCACCAGCAGTTGCTGCGCGGGCCGGGACCATAGGCGTAGTCGGAAAAGATCCGGCGCATCAGGCGCGCACCGCAGCCTGTTCCTCCCGTTTCTGGCGGGCCACCTGGTGTTTGGTCACCAGCGAGGCGGTGATGACGCCCACGGTGACGATGCTGATCATGATGGTCGACAGCGCGTTGATCTCGGGGCTGACGCCCAGGCGCACGGCGGAGAAGATCTTGATCGGCAGGGTGGTGGCCGAGGGACCGGAGGTGAACGAGGCGATCACCAGATCATCCAGCGACAGGGTGAAGGCCAAAAGCCACCCCGAAATCACCGCAGGCGCAATGATCGGCAGGGTCACCAGGCGGAAGGCCTCCGCCGGGGAGCAGCCCAGATCCAGCGCCGCTTCCTCCAGCGAGCGGTCGAAGCTCACCAGGCGGGAGGACACCACCACCGAGACATAGCACATGGAAAACGTGGTGTGCGCCAGTACGATGGTTAATACCCCGCGATCCAGGCCGATGCCGATGAACAGCAGCAGCAGCGACAGGCCGGTAATAACCTCAGGCATCACCAGCGGCGCATAGATCATGCCTGAAAACAGCGTCCGCCCCATGAACCGCCCGCCGCGCACCAGAACATAGGCCGCGATCGTGCCCAGCACGGTGGCCATGGTGGAGGAGAACACGGCAACTTTCAGTGTCACCCAAGCGGCGTTCAGGAAGGCGTCGTTCTGAAGCAGCTCCCCGTACCATTTAGTTGAGAAACCTGCCCAAACGGTGACCAGTTTGCTTTCGTTGAAGCTGAAGATCACCAGGATCACCATCGGGATGTACAGGAAGGCAAATCCGAGGGTCAGCGATACGGCGTTAAACCAGGTCATACGGTTCATTGCTCGGCCTCCTGCTGTTTCTGCTGGTTGCGCTGGAACAGCACGATCGGGATGATGAGCAGCAGCAGCAAAACCACCGCCACGGCGGATGCCACCGGCCAGTCGCGGTTGGAGAAGAACTCCTCCCACAGCACCTTGCCGATCATCAGCGTGTCGGAACCGCCCAGCAGCGACGGGATCACGAACTCACCCAGGACAGGGATGAAAACCAGGAAACTGCCGGCAATAATGCCGTTCTTCGACAGCGGGATGGTCACCAGCCAAAATGCGGTCAGGCGCGAGCAGCCCAGGTCTTCTGCCGCTTCGATCAGCGAGCCGTCCAGCCGCTCCAGCGCTGAATAGACCGGCAGGATCATGAACGGCAGGTAGGTATAGATGACGCCGATATAGACCGCGGAATTGGTGTTGAGGATGGTCAGCGGTTCCGAAATCACCCCCAGCCACATCAGGAACTGGTTCAGGAAACCTTCGTTCGACAGGATCCCCATCCACGCATAAACGCGGATCAGGAAGGAGGTCCAGAACGGCAGGATCACCAGCATCATCAGCGTCGGCCGCCATTCCTCTGGCGCCCGCGCCATGCCATAGGCAATCGGGTAGCCTGCCAGAAGAGTCAGAAACGTGGAGACGGCCGCGATCTGCAAGGAGCTGAGATAAGCCTTCCAGTAAAGATCATCCTCGGTCAGCCAGATGAAGTTTTCAAAATCCAGCTCCGCCAGAAAGGCTGAGATACCCTCAGCCCAGTCGAATTGCGGAACGTACGGTGGGATTGAGACCGCGTAATCCGACAGCGAGATTTTCAGGACGATGGCAAAGGGCACCAGGAACAGCGCCAGAAGCCAGGCATAGGGGATGGCGATCAGGACAAAGCGGCGCATCATTCTGCCAGCAGAACGCCTGCCGTGGCTGTCCAGGACAGCCAGACAGAGTCTTCCCAGGTAAAGTCGCGGCGGGCGATGCGGCGGGTGTTGGCGGTTTGCGCCTTGATCACCGCGCCGGTCGGCAGCTCAACATGATAGGTGGAGATGTTGCCGAGATAGGCGATGTCGAGAATGCGGCCCTGCACGGCGTTGTCCGCTGCCGCCGGTTTTTCGGCATTGATGGAGACCTTTTCCGGGCGGATCGCCAGATGGGCTTTCTGACCGTCAGAGAATTCGTTGCCCGACTGCACGTTCAGCGGCGGCTGGCCTTCGCGCCAGGACATTGCATAACTGCCGCCGCCATTGGGTCTGACGGTGCCTTCGATCAGGTTCACATCTCCAATGAAATCAGCGACATAGACTGAGTTCGGCGTTTCATAGATCCGGTCCGGTGTTGCCACCTGAACGATCTTTCCGTGATCCATCACCGCGACGCGGGAGGCGACCGTCATCGCTTCTTCCTGATCGTGGGTCACGATCACGAAGGTGGTTCCGGTCTTCTCCTGGATATCCATCAGCTCGAACTGGGTATCCTGGCGCAGCTTCTTGTCGAGCGCGCCCAGCGGTTCGTCCAGCAGCAGCAGCTTCGGCGCCTTCGCCAGCGACCGCGCCAGCGCCACCCGCTGCCGCTGGCCGCCGGAGATCTGGTGCGGTTTGCGCCGGGCGAACTTCTCCAGCCGGGTCAGCCGCAGCATCTCTTCGACCCGGTCGTTGATGTCATGCTTGGGCATGCCCTCGCGCTTGAGCCCGAAGGCGATATTCTCCCAGATCGACAGATGCGGGAACAGTGCGTAGGACTGGAACATCATGTTCACGGCGCGCTTGTTGGGCGGCACCGGGGCAATGTCTTGCCCGGCCAGGAAAATCTTGCCCTCAGTCGGGGTTTCGAACCCGGCGAGCATCCGCATCAGCGTGGTCTTGCCGCAGCCCGATGGCCCCAGCAGCGCGTAGAATTCCCGCTCGTAGATGCCGATGGTCAGATTGTCGATGGCAGTGAATTCACCAAAGCGCTTGGTGACGTTCTGGAAGTGGATCAAGGGCTTAGCCTCAGGATCGTTCCAAGGTTCGAATACGGAAGCAGTCAAGCCGGGCCTCTTCTGCGAAGTGTCGCGCGGATGTATTGGTTGGCCGCGCGAGGCACTGCCAGGCGCGTGAGGGGGTGCGGGGCGGTGAATGCGCCCCGCGGGTCATGTGCGGCTGATCAGGTGCCGGATTTGATCTTGGTCCACATGCGGGTGGCCTTGCGCTGTACTTTCGGCGGGTAGCCTTCCTTGATGTACAGGTTCTTGACGGTTTCTTCGTTGGGGTAGATCGCGGGATCGCCGATCACATCCTCTTCCAGGAGTTCCTGGGACGCCTTGTTGCCATTGGCGTAATAGACGTAGTTGGACGCCGTCGCCATATTCTCTGCGTCCATGATGAAGTTCAGGAACTTGTGGGCACCATCGGGGTTCGGGGCATCGACCGGGATCGCCATCTGGTCGAACCACATCAGCGCGCCTTCCTTGGGCGCGTTGAATGCGATCTCGACGCCGTTATCCGCTTCGTCCGCGCGGTCGCGCGCCTGCAGGATGTCGCCGGACCAGCCGAAGGCCACGCAGATATCGCCATTGGCCAGGGCGTTGATGTATTCGGAGCTGTGGAATTTGGTGACATAGGGGCGCACGGCCATCAGAACCGGTTCGGCCTTTTCCACAACATCGGCATCCATGCTGTTGGGGTCTTCGCCGATATACTTCAGGGCCGCCGGAATCATCTCGTCCGGCGCATCCAGGAAATGCACGCCGCAGCTGGCCAGCTTTTCCATGTATTCCGGGTTGAACACCAGCTCCAGCGAGTCGACCGGTGCGTCCTCTCCCAGCACTTCCTTGACCTTGGCGGTATTCACGCCGATGCCCGTGGTGCCCCACATGTAGTTGATCGAAAACTCGTTGCCGGGATCATAGCGCGAGGTGCGCTCCTCGATCGCGTCCCACATGTTTTCCTTGTTCGGCAGCTTGGACATGTCCAGCTTCTGGAAGGCGCCGGCCTGAATCTGGCGCGCCAGGAAGGACCCGGTCGGCACCACCACGTCATAGCCAGAGCCGCCCGCCAGCATTTTGGTCTCAAGTACCTCGTTGCTGTCGAAGACGTCATAGATCAGGTCGATGCCGGTTTCGGCTTCGAACTTTTCCAGCAGGCTTTCATCAATGTAGTCGGACCAATTGTAGACGCGAACCTCTTCCGCCGCGGCCGCAGCAGCCGTGCCGAGGGCAACGACGGCGGTCATGGTCATCGTTTTCAGTGTCATGAATTTCTCCCTGTGCGTGCCGGTTTCGCAGTCCGGCTGTAAATGGATTTGATCAAGTTTTGCCGCGTTGGGCAATACTCTTTATGTTTTCACTTGCCTCGGGATGGTGCAAGCTGGCCAAAATTCAGGAGGGAAACCACCGGTGACAGAGACGACTTCACCAGCCGTTGCGGCACAGGACAGCCCAGCAAAACTGCCCGCGCATGAGATCGTTTATCAAAAGCTCAGGGCGCAGATTCTGTTCGGCGAGCTGGTGCCCGGGCAGGCGGTGACCATCCAGGGCCTGGTGGAGACGCTGGAGGCCGGCATGACACCGGTCCGCGAGGCGATCCGGCGGCTGATCTCGGACGGGGCGCTGATGTTCCAGGGCAACCGCCGGGTGTCGGTTCCCCTGCTTGGACCGGATGATCTTGAGGAGCTTATTTTTGCTAGAAAAACAATTGAGTGCGAGCTAGCGCGCCGGGCGACCCCGCATATCGGCGCAGCGGTTATCGAGGAGCTGGCGGCCATCGACAATGCCTTGGACAAAGCCATCGCAACTGGTGATGTGGCGGGATACCTGGTTCAGAATTACAGCTTCCACACGGCGCTCTATTCGCATGCGAATGCCCCCATCCTCAGTGATATTGCAGACCGCTTATGGCTGCGGTTCGGCCCCTCTTTGCGGGTGGTCAGCGGGCGGCTCGGCACCCAGAGCTTTCCGGACCGGCACAAGGACATTCTTGACGCACTGCGGCGTAAGGACCCGGAGATGGCCGCACTGGCGATGGAGAGGGACGTCTGCCAGGGCATGGATCAGGTTGTTCAGGGGCTGCAGGGCGCGAACTGATTCGATTGACACCCGAGAATTTGATCATATTCTGGGGCCAATCAGTTTTTCTCAGGAGCGAGTCCCATGACCGTGATCACCAACCACATGCCGACTTCCGAGTTGCAGGCGCTGGACGCGGCCCATCACATGCACCCGTTCACCGCCAACGGCGAGCTGTCGCAGAAGGGCGCGCGCATCATCACCCGGGCTGACGGCGTGCATCTGACCGACAGCGAGGGCCACCAGATCCTTGATGCGATGGCAGGCCTGTGGTGCGTCAACATCGGCTATGGCCGTGAGGAGCTGGCGGAGGTCGCGGCCCGCCAGATGCGCGAGCTGCCCTATTACAACACGTTCTTCCAGACCACCCACGTGCCTGCCATCGCGCTGGCTGCAAAAATCGCTGAACTGGCGCCGGGTGACTTGAACAATGTGTTCTTTGCCGGCTCAGGCTCTGAGGCGAACGACACCAACATCCGCATGGTGCGTCATTACTGGGCGCTGAAGGGCAAGCCGTCTAAGTCCGTGATCATCAGCCGCAAGAATGCCTATCACGGTTCCTCCGTCGGCAGCGGCTCCTTGGGCGGGATGAGCGGTATGCACGCGCAGGGCGGGATGCCGATCCCGGATATTCACCACATCAACCAGCCGAACTGGTGGGCCGAGGGCGGGGACATGCCGCCGGAGGAATTCGGCCTGCAGCGCGCCCGCGAGCTGGAAGAGGCGATTCTGGAGCTGGGTGAAGACCGCGTCGCCGCCTTTATCGCCGAGCCGGTGCAGGGTGCCGGCGGTGTCATCGTGCCGCCGGACAGCTACTGGCCGGAAATCCAGCGCATCTGCGACAAATACGAAATCCTGCTGATCGCGGATGAGGTGATCTGCGGCTTCGGGCGCACCGGCAACTGGTTCGGCAGCCAGACCCTGAACATCCGCCCCGACATTATGACCGTCGCCAAGGGCCTCAGCTCCGGCTATGCGCCGATCGGCGGCTCGATTGTCAGCGATGAGGTTGCCTCCGTGATCGCGAGCGACGAGTTCAATCACGGCTACACCTACTCCGGTCATCCTGTGGCGGCGGCCGTGGCGCTGGAAAACCTGCGCATCCTGGAGGAGGAAAACATCCTCGGCCATGTGCGCGACGTGGCAGCGCCGTATCTGAAGCGGAAATGGGAGGCGCTGACCGATCACCCGCTGGTTGGCGAGGCCAAGATCGCCGGCATGATGGGCTCCATCGCCCTGACCCCCGACAAGGAGGCCCGCGCCGCCTTTGCCTCTGAGGCTGGCACCGTCGGCTACATCTGCCGCGAGCGCTGCTTTGCCAACAACCTGGTGATGCGACATGTCGGCGACCGGATGATCATCTCGCCGCCGCTGGTGATCACCCCGGAGCAGATCGACGTGCTGATCGAGCGCGCCACCAAATCGCTGGATGAATGTTATGCCGAGCTGAAGGCGCAGGACCTGATGCACAGCGCCTGATTCTCCTCTCCGGCGCCGCAGCCGCGCCGGTCCAGCTTGCGACTCATTGCGGCCCGGCAGCCTGTCTGCCGGGCCTTTTCTTCGGTGACGGGGCTGAAAGCGTCGTTTTCGGGCTGCTGAATTCCATTGGGCGGCGCAAAATGTCCGGGGTGCGTCGCAAAATGTCCGGTTGATCCTTGCGCAACGGGACTAGGCTTCCGTAAGGGTATTCTTTTTCCTGGGGCAGGAGGCCGAAGTATGAATTTCGTACTCCAGCGATTGAAAGAATATTTTTTTCATACCTAGCGCTTGGTAGCTTTGGTGTGATTAACTTCGAACAAGCGCAGAGAAAATCTGCCGGATGACAAAACTACGGGGAGCCTGCTTTGGCTGATGCGTCAAACGTTGATGCGTTCGTTGAATTCGAACGTGTCCAAAAGAGCTACGATGGCGAAAATCTCGTTGTCAAAGATCTCAACCTCACCATGCCCAAGGGCGAATTTCTGACAATGCTTGGCCCGTCCGGGTCCGGGAAAACCACTTGCCTGATGATGCTGGCAGGGTTTGAGACCGCGACGCATGGCGACATCCGCCTGGACGGGACCTCGATCAACAACATCCCGCCGCACAAGCGCGGCATCGGCATGGTGTTCCAGAACTACGCCCTGTTCCCGCATATGACGATTGCGGAAAACCTGTCCTTCCCGCTCGAAGTCCGCAACATGGGCAAGTCCGAGCGTGAAGAAAAAGTGAAGCGGGCGCTGGACATGGTGGAAATGGGGGCCTTTGGCGGCCGCCGCCCGGCCCAGCTGTCCGGCGGCCAGCAGCAGCGGATCGCGCTGGCGCGGGCGCTGGTGTTCGAACCGGAACTGGTGCTGATGGATGAGCCGCTGGGCGCGCTCGACAAGCAGCTGCGCGAGAAGATGCAGTTCGAGATCACCCATCTGGCGCATCGCCTCGGCATCACCGTGGTCTATGTGACCCACGACCAGACCGAAGCGCTGACCATGTCGGACCGCGTTGCGGTGTTTGACGACGGCCGCATCCAGCAGATCGCGCCGCCGGACCAGCTGTATGAAAGCCCGGAAAACAGTTTCGTGGCTCAGTTCATCGGCGAAAACAACACGCTGGAAGGCACCGTCAAGGAAATCAAGAACGGGATTGCACTGGTTCAGCTGGACGATGGCGAGCTGATCGACTGCAAGCCGGTCAACGTGTCCCAGCCGGGCGAGCGCACCCGCGTCTCGATCCGTCCGGAACGGGTGGAATACAACAAGGACCGCCTGCAGGCAGGCGTCCACACGCTAAAGGCGGAAGTGCTGGAGTTCATTTACATGGGCGACATCTTCCGCACCCGTCTGCGGGTGGCCGGCAATGATGAATTCATCATCAAGACCCGGAACGCCCCGGACCAGGCCCGGCTGCAGCCCGGTCAGCAGATCGAAATCGGCTGGCTGCCGGAAGACTGCCGCGCGCTGGACGCCTGATCCGCGCGCGCCGAACCCCCGGCAGAAGAACGACCGGGGGCTTCACATCTGTGAAATTCAACAAGGAGAGACTCTCTATGAAACTCAGCAAACTGTCTGCACTGGCGGTGACCACCGCCCTTTGCGCCCCTTCGGCTTTTGCCGAAGAAATGGCCAATGAGCTGACTTTGGTGTCCTGGGGCGGTGCCTACCAGGCCAGCCAGCATAAGGCCTATGTCGAGCCTTACCTGGCGCAGAACCCCGACGTGAAAATCATCTGGGATGAAAGCTCGGCTGAAGCCGTGGCCAAGATCCGCGCCATGAACGAAGCCGGCAATGTGACCTGGGACCTGGTGGATGCCGTGGCCTCCGACTCCATGCGCCTGTGCGACGAAGGCCTGGCGGAAGAAATCGACCATGACGAAGTTCTGGCTGCTGCACCCGACGGCACCCCGGCGTCCGAAGATTTCGGCGACCTGATTGTCAGCGACTGCTTCGTGCCGCAGATCGTCTATTCGACCACCTTCGGCTACCGCACCGACCTGATCGACCAGCCGGATTCGGTCTGCGCGATTTTCGACACCGAAAAGTATCCGGGCAAGCGCTCGCTGCAGAAGCGCCCGATCGACAACATGGAGTGGGCGCTGTACTGCGACGGCGTCGCCAAAGATGAAATCTACGACGTGCTGGGCACCGACGAAGGTGTCGACCAGGCGCTGGCCAAGCTCGACACCATCAAGGACCAGGTGGTCTGGTGGACCGCGGGCGCCGAAACCCCGCAGCTGCTGGCCGATGGCGAAGTGGTGATGGGCTCGACCTTCAACGGCCGACTGTTCTCGGCGATCGCTGAGCAGAACCAGCCGATCGGCATGCTTTGGGACATGCAGTCCTTTGACCTTGATGGCTGGGTGATCCCGGCAGGCCTGCCTGCAGACCGCAAGGCGCGTGTGATGGACTTCCTGAAGTTCGCCACCGACACCCAGCGTCTGGCTGACCAAGCTGCTTACATCTCCTACGGCCCGGCCCGTGCCTCCTCGGCACCGCTGGTCGGCAAGCATGCCGAACTGGGCATCGAGATGGCGCCGCACATGCCGACCGATCCGGCAAACGCGGGCAACGTCCACACCTATGACTACGAATGGTGGGCCGACAACCGCGATGATCTGGACGCCAAGTTCCAGGCGTGGCTGGCCAAGTAATCTGACCTCCTGATGAGAGGCCCGGCGGGGGCCGCCATGCGCAGGCCCCCGCCCCACAAAATAAAAGACCCGACGGGGAACCCCATGAGTGACATCACCCAATCCGGTCCGGTGCTGGCCGCCGACGGCAGGCCGCTGAAGCGCAGCCTCGCCCGGGCCCTCCGGATGCAGAAGATCCGCGCGCTGATGCTGATTGCGCCGCTTCTGCTCTTTGTCCTGCTGACCTTCATTCTCCCGATTGCGGACATGCTGTTCCGCTCGGTTGAGAACCGCATCGTGCAGGACACCCTTCCGCAGACCGTGGTGGCGGTGCAGGACTGGGACGCCGACAGCGGCGAAGCGCCCCCCGACGCGGTTTATGAGGCACTGGCCTACGACCTCGTCGTGGCCGCCGAGCGCAAACAGCACACCCGCGTCGGCACCCGGCTGAACTATGAAACGCCGGGCATTTCTTCGCTGTTCCGCAAGGCGGGCCGCCGCGTCGATGAAGTGGGCGAGGGTTATTTGAAACAATTCGCGGCGCTTGATCCCGCGTGGGAAGAGCCGCAGACCTTCATGTCGGTCTTTGCCGACCCGGAGTGGCTGGCCAGCCGTGCGGACGCCGGGGATGAACCGCCCTTCCAATTGTCTGAGACGGCCCGCGACGCACTGCCGAAGGCCAGCGGCGCCTACCTGAATTTTGCGCGCACCATCCAGGAAGAGGATAACGACAGCCCGGCCGAGGAAGAACCCTGGGCACCTGTCTATATGGCACTCCATTCCGACCTGGCGGCCAATCCTCAGGCGGCGCAGGCCTTCAGCGGTGATGCGCAGCGCCTGCTGCAGGACGCCGCGGCCCTGATCGAAGCGGGCCAGATGGAAACCGAGTCCGCCCGCGACGCCTTCATCAAGATGGACAAGGACTGGGCTGATCCTGAGGTCTGGCGCACGCTCAAGACCTATGCCGGCAAATACACCAACGGCTACTTCCTGAACGCCGCCGACCTGCAGAAAAGCCCGGACGGGCCGGAGCTGCGGCCCGAGGACGAGCGTATCTACGGCACCCTGTTCCTGCGCACGCTGATCATGTCGCTGGCGATTACCTGCAGCTGCATCGTGCTGGGCTACCCGGTCGCCTGGATCCTCGCGAACCTGCCGTCGCGCACCGCAAATATGCTGATGATCCTGGTGCTGCTGCCGTTCTGGACCTCGCTTCTGGTTCGGACCTCGGCGTGGAAAGTGATGCTGCAGCAGCAGGGCGTGATCAACGACACGCTGGTCTGGCTGGGCCTGGTCAGCGACAGCGACCGGCTGGTGATGATCAACAACCAGTTCGGCACCATCGTGGCGATGACCCACATCCTGCTGCCGTTCATGATCCTGCCGATGTATTCGGTGATGCAGACCATCAACCCCACTTACCTGCGGGCGGCAAAATCGCTGGGCGCAACCAACTGGACGGCCTTCTGGCGGGTCTATTTCCCGCAGTCGGTGCCGGGTATCGGCGCGGGGTCGATCCTCGTCTTCATCCTGGCCATCGGCTACTACATCACACCGGAACTGGTGGGCGGCACCAAGGGCGTCTTCATCTCCAACCGGATCGCCTTCCACATCTCGCAGTCGCTGAACTGGGGTCTTGCGGCCGCGCTTGGCACCATCCTTCTGGTGATCGTCCTGGCGCTCTACTGGGCCTATGACAAGATCGTCGGCATCGACAACGTGAAACTGGGATAACCGAAATGGCTTTGACACCTGTTGAAAACCAAACCCCCGGCTTCACGGCAGCCACTGCCGCCGCCGCGGGGGCGTTCTTCGGCCTCTTCGTCGGCACGGCCCAGGGCTCCGGCCTGCTGGGAGTGCTGGTCGGCGCGGCGCTGCTGGGCGTGATCGGCTTCGTCTTTGCCGGGCTGACGGACAAGGAAACCCCGCTGCGCTGGCTGCTGGTTGCGGTCTTTGCGGCGGCGGGCTTCGTGCTTGGCGGTCTCGTCGCCGCGGTGATCGGGGCACTGTTCGGCTGGTTCGCCGGCTGGTTTGTGTTCTGGATCGCAACCTCACGCTACCGCGCCCATCTGGCGCCGTATCTCACCCCGGGGCAGGTACTGTGGCACTATACCTTCCGGGTGATCTGCGGGGTGATCTTCGTCTTCCTGATCACGCCGATCCTGGTGGTGATGCCGCTCAGCTTCAACGCCCAGGATTTCTTCACCTTCACCCCGGAAATGCTGCGTTTCGATCCTGAGGGCTATTCGCTCAAGCACTACCGCGATTTCTTCACCAACGACGACTGGCAGCAGGCGCTGTGGAACTCGGTGAAGATCGCACCGATGGCGACGCTGCTGTCGGTGGGCTTCGGGACCCTGGCGGCCATCGGCCTCAGCCAGCCGCACGTGCCGTTCCGCCGTGCGATCATGGCGA
Organism: Leisingera sp. UBA4491; assembly: GCF_002388965.1. Lineage (NCBI taxonomy): Bacteria > Pseudomonadati > Pseudomonadota > Alphaproteobacteria > Rhodobacterales > Roseobacteraceae > Leisingera > Leisingera sp. UBA4491. The sequence continues at coordinate 238,207 of NZ_DGNN01000013.1, forward strand.
TCCTGATTTCGCCGATGATCGTGCCGCTGATCATCTCGGCCGCGGGCATGTATTTCTTCTACAGCCGGATCGGCCTGCAGGGCACCTACTTTGGCGTTGTGCTGGCCCATGCGGCGCTGGGCATCCCCTTCGTGATCATCACCGTCACCGCGACATTGGTGGGCTTCGACCGCTCGCTCACCCGCGCGGCGGCCAACATGGGGGCAGGGCCCGTGACCACATTCTTCCGGGTGCAGATGCCGCTGATCCTGCCGGGCGTTATCTCCGGCGGCCTGTTTGCCTTCATCACATCCTTCGACGAGGTGGTGGTGGTGCTCTTCGTCGGCTCCGCCGGCCAAAAGACGCTGCCTTGGCAGATGTTCATCGGCCTGCGCGAGCAGATCTCGCCGACGATCCTGGCGGTGGCGACGATCCTGGTGGTGATCTCCATCGGGCTCCTGACCACGGTCGAGATGCTGCGCCGCCGGTCCGAGCGTCTGCGCGGGATGTCGCCCAGCTGACCGCCAAGCACAGGCCGATAAACACAAAAGGCCCCGCCTGGCGGGGCCTTTCCTTTGTTCACCTGGCTGAAAATATCCCCGGGGTGAATTGGCCGGCAGTCCAAGAGGGGGCTGGCCCTCGCCGCCCCCTTACCGCAGCCGCTGCAACAGCCTGGGCGAGGCATATCCGTCCGGTGTCAGCCCGTTGGCCGCCTGATACGCCCGCACCGCGCCAATTGTCTTGGGCCCGATCCTGCCATCGACCCCCTCTGTATCGAAGCCGGCAGAGGTCAGCCGCTGCTGCAATTCCTCGCGCTCCGCGCGGGTCAGTGCCCGGTCGCTGCGCGGCCAGCTTCCTTGGACCGTCGCGCCGCCCCTGATCCGGTCGGCCAGATGCCCAACCCCGATCACATAGGCATCCGCCGTGTTGTACCGCTCCAGCACGGCGAAATTCTGGAAGATCATGAAGGCCGCGCCCGCACTGCCCGCCGGCAGCAGGATCGAGGCTTTCCCGTGATCCGTGACCGCGCGCCCGTCCAGCCCCTTGATGCCTAAGGCCGCCCATTCCGACGGCATCTTTTCGATGTCCCGGTCGGCCAAGGTGTAGTCAAACCCCTTGGGCAGCGCCACTTCCACCCCCCAGGGCTGCCCTTTCACCCAGCCGAACTGTTTGAGGTAGGCCGCGGTGGATGCCAGCGCATCCGCCGGGTTGTCCGACCAGATGTCGCGCTTGCCGTCGCCGGTGAAGTCCACCGCGTAATCCAGATAAGACGTCGGGATGAACTGTGTGTGCCCCATGGCACCAGCCCAGCTGCCGGTCATCTTGCGGGCGGCAACATCGCCTGCCTGCAGGATCTTCAGCGCCGCCACCAGCTGGCCCTCGAAGAACGCTCCGCGCCGCCCGTCAAAGGCCAGGGTCGCCAGCGAGCGGATCACATCCATTTTACCGCGGAAGGTGCCATAGCTGCTCTCCAGCCCCCAGACCGCCACCACGATTTCCTTCTCGACGCCATACTTGGCCTCGATCTGATCCAGCCGCGCCTGGTTCTCCCGCACCGCCGCCTTGCCGTTTTTCACCCGCAGCTCCGAGGCCGCACTGTCCAGGTATTCCCAGATCGTCTTGGTGAATTCCGACTGATTCCGGTCGCGCCGGATCACTTCCGGATCATAGCTGACGCCGGCAAAGGCGCTGTCCAGAACCGGCGCGCTGATGCCCTGGGCCAGGGCGCGGTCGCGAAAGCCCTGGATCCAGCCTTGGAAATTCAGCTCTGCCGCCGCTGGCTGCGGTTCTGACTGTTTCAAGACCGCAGGCCGCGCCGCGGGCCGCAAATCCGTGGCGGCGGACGCAAGCTGATAGCTGTCATTTTGCTGGTCCTGGCTGGCCGCCTCCGGCCTCTCGGCGGGCCTCAGGGAATCGTCCGGTGCGGCCTGTGCCGCCATGGCCCCGCCTGCCACCAGGGACGCCGCAACCCATCTGCGCATGATGCACCTCTTTATACACTGCTCCCCGCCAGTCTAACGGCGGCGGAGCCTGGGTAAAGAGGTCAGTCCTTGCATGTGCGGGCCGCCGCCTGCCGCTCCTCGCGCATTTGCTCCAACGCGTCGCGCAGCATCGGCACCCGGTGTGGGCGGAAGCTCTGGTCCGTCACTTCCAGCCCCCGCATCCGGTCGAGCCGGAACACCCGCACCGCATCGCGCAGGCCGCACCAGGCAATCAGCACTGTGGAGCGGTCAAAGTAGACAACGCTCAGGGGTTTCACCTGCCGCTCTGTCACCGCGCCATGGCCGTCGGTATAGCCAAAGCGCACTTCCACCTCGTCCCAGGCCGCCTGCCGCAGGTCCTGCGCCGAAATCGCCGGCGGCACCGGGCGCTCGAACCGGTAGGGTGCCAGCACCGCATGGCGCAGCCGGTGCGCCTGCCGCGGCGGCAGCCGCGCCTGCAGCTTGCGCAAGGCTTCCGAGGCCGCGGTGGCCAGTTCCGGATCGCCGATCAGCTCCACCTCGCGCAGGCCCAGCACCAGCGCCTCCAGCTCGGTGTCGCGGAATCCCATCGGCGGCAGGGCATTGTCCTCGATCAGCGTAAAGCCATAGCCCGCCTCGCCATCAATCACCGCTCCCATCTCGCGCAGCGTGGCAATATCGCGGTGGATGCTGCGGGCCGAAACACCCAGGTCGCGACCCAGCTCCGCCGCGGTATGCGGGCCGGGCCCCAGGCGCAGGGCTTGCATCAGCTGAAAGAGACGGTGCGTGCGGGACATAGTCTATTCTCTCTACGCCTGATGACAGTTTTTGTCACCATGCGAATCTAGTCTGCCCCAGCCCGAAACGACAGGAACCCCCCATGCTGACCCTACTGACCTATCCCCGCAACGGCGCCGTCTTCAGCCTCAGCCCGTTTTGCGTCAAAGCGGCTCTGTTGCTGGCCTTTTCCGGCCAAAGCTGGACGCGCAAAGACCTGAACAACCCCAGTGGAATGCCGCACCGCAAGCTGCCGGTGCTGCGCACCTCCGGCGGACTGGTGCCGGACAGCAGCGCCATCCGCGCCTGGCTGGAGCAGCAGGGCACCGACTTTGACGCCGCCCTCGGCGCACGGGACCGGGCGCAGGGGCAGATGCTGATCCGGATGGCAGAAGATACGCTCTACTTCCACGTGGTGCGCGACCGCTGGGACAATGACGCGGTCTGGCCCGTGATCCGCGACAAGTACTTTCAGGAAATCCCGGCGCTGATCCGCCGGCCCGTCACCGGTGCCATCCGCCACTCCGTTCACAAGGGGCTGACGTTTCAAGGCACTGCAAGGTTCAGCGAGGATGAGCGGAACCAGCGCGCGGACCAGGACCTGAGGGCCATCGCAGCCCTGTTGAAAGGCCAGGACTTCCTGTTCGGCTCACAGATTTCCAGCGCCGATTTCAGCGTCGCCTCCATGCTGCAGGCAATGGGGACGACTCCGGTCCGGACAGCCCTGGTGGCCCGCATTCTCGACGATGCGGTGCTCAAGCCTTATGTTAACCGGGTATTTGAGACGGTCCCGCTGCCATGATCCCGCCTTTTGCCAGCCCCGATATTGAAGCTGCATTCGATGTGCCCGACGTGCAGGCCCGCGCAGGCCTGCTGGCGCTGCGGCGGCTGATCTTTGACACCGCCGCGCAAACGCCGGAGGCCGGACGGATCGAGGAGGCCCTGCGCTGGGGCCAGCCGTCTTACCTCACGCCCGAGAGCAGGACTGGTTCCACTATCCGGTTGGGCATACCCAAGGGCGCGCGCTTTGCCCTGTTTGTGCATTGCCAAAGCCGGCTGATCCCGGAATTCGCCGCGGCCTTCCCCGCTTGGGACCGGTTCGAGGGCACCCGCGCGGTTCTGTTCAACAACCCGCGGGAGGTAGAGCCGGTCCGTCACGGCTGGCTGATCAAGCGGGCGCTGACCTACCGTATCCGGCCGCCGCTGGAGATCCCGGCCTGACAAAACTGCGCACTGTCCCCTCGGGGACAGCCGCTCATTTCGGCCGCTTGCGTTCCACCTTGCGTTTCACCTTGGCGGCCTTGTGCTTGGACATTGCCGCCTTGCGCTTGACGGTCCGGCCTGCCGGGCTGCGGCGGCCGCGCTGACCGCCTCCGGATGGCATCGGCGCATTCTCCAGCGCCAGCAGCTCCAGCTCCAGCCCGCCGGTCACCGGCGCCGCCTGGGTCAGCCGCACCGTGACCCGCTGGCCGATGGCGAGGGTCAAACCGGTGTCAGACCCGGTCAGCGTGCCGGCCTGCGGGTCGAAATGAAAGAACTCCCGTCCGATCGAGCGCACCGGTACCAGCCCGTCGGCGCCGGTCTCGTCCAGCTTCACAAAGGCGCCAAAGCGGGCGATGCCGCTGATCCGGCCCTCAAATTCATTGCCGACCCGCTCGCTGAGGTAGGAGGCCAGATACCGGTCGGTGGTGTCGCGCTCCGCAATCATCGACCGCCGCTCGGTATCGGAGATATGGTTGGCGGTTTCTTCCAGCCGCTCGATCTCTTCGGTGCTCAGCCCGTCATTGCCCCAGCCATGCGCCGAGATCAGCGAGCGGTGCACGATCAGGTCGGCATAGCGCCGGATCGGCGAGGTGAAATGCGCGTAGTTGCGCAGCGCCAGGCCGAAGTGGCCGAAGTTCTCAGGATTGTAATAAGCCTGCTGCATCGACCGCAGAGTGGAGATGTTGATCAGCTCCGCATCATCCGTCCCCGCCGCGTGATTGAGCAGCGCATTCAGATGCCGGGTCTGCAGCACCTGCCCCTTGGCGAGGTTGAGTCCGGCCGCACGCGCGGTTTCGCGCAGCGCCTCCAGCTTCTCCGGGGCCGGTTCCTCATGCACGCGGAACAGCAGCGGCGAGCGTTTTTGGATCAGCGTTTCCGCCGCGGAGACATTGGCGAGGATCATAAACTCCTCGATCAGCTTGTGCGCGTCCAACCGGTCGCGGAAGGCGACCGAGGTCACATGGCCGTCGTCATCCAGTACGATCTTGCGCTCGGGCAGATCCAGATCCAGCGGTTCGCGTGCGGCTCTTGCCTTTGTTAGAGCCTTATATGCAGCAAACAGCGGCTTGATCACATCTTCCAGCAGCGGCGCGGTCTTCTCGTTGGGGCTGCCGTCCTGCGCGTCCTGCACCTCGGCATAATTCAGCGAGGCCACGGAGCGCATCAGCCCGCGCACGAACTTGTGCCCGATCTTGTGGCCCTCGGCGTCGACCTGCATCCGCACCGCTAGACAGGCGCGCGGCACGCCTTCGTGCAGGCTGCACAGATCGCCCGACAGCCGGTCCGGCAGCATCGGCACCACCCGGTCGGGGAAATAGCTGGAGTTGCCGCGCTTGCGCGCCTCGCGGTCCAGCGCCGAGCCTGGGCGCACATAGGCCGCCACGTCGGCAATCGCCACCCAGATCACATGGCCGCCAGGGTTCTTGGGATCGTCATCAGCATGGGCAAAGCAGGCGTCGTCATGGTCGCGCGCATCGGCCGGGTCGATGGTGACCAGCGGCAGATCGCGCAGGTCCTCGCGCCCTTTCAGGCCCATTGGTTTGGCCGCATCGGCTTCGGCCACCACCTTGTCGGGGAAGCGGTCGGGAATGCCGTGCTGGTGAATGGCGATCAGGGACACCGCCTTGGGCGCCGCAGGGTCGCCCAGCCGTTCCACGATGCGCGCCCGCGGCAGGCCCAAGCGGCCCTTGGGGCCGGCCTGTTCGGCCTCGACCAGTTCCCCGTCCCGGGCGTCCTTCGCAGCATCCGGCGCCACGGTCCATTCCGTCGAAGCTGCTTTGTCGATCGGCACGATCCGCCCGCCCTCAGACCCTGCGCGGAAGATGCCCAGCACCCGTTTCGCGCTGGTGCCGATCCGGCGGATCAGCCGCGCCTCATAGTTGTGGTCCTGATCGGGCACTGCTTGCAGCTTGGCCAGGATCTTGTCGCCTTCGCCCAGAGCCGGGTCCGAGGCTTTGGGCAGGATCAGGATGATCGGCTCCACGCCCTCGCCGTGCCATTCCAGCGGGCGGCCATAGAGGTCGCCATCCTCGTTCGGCGCCTTCACCTGCAGCACCGTCACCGGCGGCAGCTGGTCCGGGTCGCGGTAGGTTTTCTTGCGCTTTTGCAAATGGCCCTCGGCCTCCAGTTCCTTCAGGATGCGCTTGAGGTCGATGCGGTCGGCGCCCTTGATGCCAAAGGCCTTGGCAATGTCGCGTTTGGAGGTATGGGTCGGGTTGGCGGAGATCCAGTCGAGGATTTCGGCCTTGGAGGGAATACGGCTCATGTTTCCCGCGTAGCACGGCGGCGGGGCGGCGTCATGGAGAAAAGCGCGCAGTCAGCACCGCGGCAGGTCAGCCGCAGTGTCGACGTCCTGCAGGGTATCGGTCAGCGCAATGCGCCAGCCGGGCAGGGTCCGCAGGGTATCGGCCAGCGCATTTTCCGTGGACCAGCGGACATTGCCGAACAGGCCATGGGGCAGGCGGGAGGGATGTTTGGCGCCCACCAGCCAGTAACCGCCATCATCCGCGGGGCCAAAGACCGCGTCATGATCGCCAAGCGCAGCAAAGGCGCGGGCAATATGGGCTCGGGTGATGCCGGGGATATCGGCACCGATCAGGCAGACGGGACCGACTCTTTTGCCGGAACTGCGCCCGTCCCGCGCGGGGAAGGCGTAAAGCGCCCGCCCCGTGGAGGGGCGGGACGGGCGCTGCCCTGCCAATTGGCCGGGCATGGTCAGCATCCGCTTCATCCGCTGCCCAAGATCGCCGCTGCCTTGCGGCAAGCGCGGCATGTCAGCGGGCCAGACCCGCGAGTTCACCGCCCGGTCCGGGGCCACCGCCAGCACGATCTGCCAGCGCGGGTCCCGCAGACGCCGGATCAGCCGGTCGGATTGATGCCGGAACCACCAGGTGGCCGGGATCACGCCGATATCCCGGCCCAAGCGGGTCTTCACCCGCCCCGGACGCGGCTCCTTGACCATGATGATCAGGGTGCGGTTCACGTGAAGTCACGCCTTGGCAAAATAGTCCTGCAGAATGCGGGTATAGATGGCCTTCAGCTGATGAATCTGCGCGACCTCGACCCGCTCATCCACCTGGTGCATCGTCTTGCCCACCAGCCCGAACTCCACCACCGGGCAATGGTCCTTTACAAACCGCGCGTCCGAGGTGCCGCCGGTGGTCGACAGCTCCGGCTTGCGGCCTGTCTCCGCTTCAACGGCTTCGGCGACCAGATCCGACAGCGGGCCTGGCGGTGTGATAAAGCTCTCGCCGGAGATTTTCACCTGCACAGCGATCTCCAGCCCGAACTCCGCCGCCACCTTGTCCGCCTCATCCTGCAGCCATTCCGTCAGGCTGGCGCCGGTGTGGGCGTCGTTGAAGCGGATATTCACGGTGGCGCGGCTCTGCGCCGGGATCACGTTGGTGGCGGTGTTGCCGGTGTCGATGGTGACAACCGCCAGGGTGGACGCGTCGAAATGCTCGGTGCCCTGGTCCAGCTCATGGCTCGCCAGGCGGTCCATCAGCCGCGCCATTGCGTTCAGCGGGTTGTTGGCGCGGTGGGGATAGGCGGAATGACCCTGCACGCCGGTCACCGTGAACCAGGCCGTAAGCGATCCGCGGCGGCCGATCTTGATCATCTCGCCCATCTCATCGGGGCAGGTGGGTTCGCCCACCAGGCAGACCGACATCTTCTCGCCCTCGCGGTCCATATAATCCAGCAGCGCGGTGGTGCCGTCCTCCGCATCGCCTTCCTCGTCGCCGGTGATGGTCAGGATGATGGCGCCGTCCGGCGGTGTCTCCTTGACGAAATCCACGGCGGCGGCGGCAAAGGCGGCAACGCCCGATTTCATGTCGGTGGCACCGCGCCCGTACATGAAGCCGTCTTTCTCTTCCGCGCCAAAGGGCGGCATGGTCCAGGCGGCCTCATCCCCCAAAGGCACCACATCGGTATGGCCGTTGAAGCCGAAGGTTTTGGCGTGCCCCTTGGCGCCCCAGCGGGCAAACAGGTTGGAAACTTCGCCGCGGTCGGTGCGTGTGCAGTCAAAGCCTGCCGTGCTCAGCAGCTTTTCCAGAAGCACCAGCGCGCCGCCTTCTTCCGGCGTGACCGAAGGGCAGCGGATCAGATCGGCGGTCAGACGGGCGGGGTCGGTTTGCGGCATGGAAAGGCTCCTGATGTTCCGTTGGCCACAGGCCTAGCGCGGATCGGCACACGGCGCAATTCACGCCAGTGCAAGCGGAGCAGAAGCCGCAGCCGTGCTGGGGGATCATCCAGGCACGTGCCCGGCTGAGCCCAACAGAAACAGGAAGCGCGGCTGTCTGTCTGCGCCTGTGCCACAGGCGTTTACCCGTTCGCGGCAAGGCGCTTGCGTGAAAAAGGCGAACCGCCTAAGGACTTTGAAACCGTTCCAGAGGCCCATCCGAGCGTTCCAGTGCTGTACCTCCGCCTGATCACCGCCACCTGTTTCCTGTTGTGGGGGCAACTGCTGTCTGCGCAGGTGCTGACGGTCAACACCGTCACCCGGCCGCCATTCTCGATGCTGGACGACGGGGCGGACACCGGGTTTTCGCTGGAACTCCTCAATCTATTGGCAGAACGGCTGGACTGGGAGTACCGCATCAACCGCACGGACAGTTTTGCGGACATGCTGGGCGGTGTCAGCAGCGGCGAGGCGGATCTGGCAGCCGCCAACATCTCGATCACCGCCCGGCGCGAGGTGCTGATGGACTTCAGCCAGCCGATTTTCGAAAGCGGCCTGCAGATCATGGTGCAGGCGGATGACGTCCGCCAGCCGTCGCTGCTGCGGGCGCTGCTGTCGTGGGACCTGGCTGCGGCCATCGGCATCGCCTTTCTGCTGCTGTTCGGCGGCGGCATGGTGATGTGGGCCTTTGAGCGCCGCGCCCAGCCTTATTTCGACCGGCCCTTGCAAGAGGCCTGGTTCCCCTCCTTCTGGTGGGCGTTGAACCTGGTGGTGAACGGCGGGTTTGAGGAACGTGTGCCGCGCACGCCCGTGGGCCGCGTATTCGGCGTGGTCTTGGTGGTGTCTTCTCTGTTCATCGTCTCGGTCTTCGTCGCCAAGATCACCGCGGTGATGACGGTGGAGGCGATCAGCGGCTCGGTGAACTCGGTGAACGATCTTTATGGCAAGTCGGTGGGTACGATCGAAGGCTCCACCGCAGCCGGGTTCCTGAACCGGCGCGAAATCGATTATTCCGCCTATGCCGGGCTGGAGGATATGCTGGCAGGGTTCGAGCGCGGCGAGGTGACGGCGGTGGTCTTTGACGCGCCGGTGCTGAATTACTACGTGCAGCAAGGCGGCCACCGTTTTGGCCACACCGTTGGCCAGCCCTTCCTGCGGGAAAACTACGGGCTGGTGTTTCCGGCCGGCTCACCGCTGGTGGAGGAGGTCAACCAGGCGCTGCTGGCGATGCAGGAGGACGGCAGCTATGACGCCCTCTACCGCAAATGGTTCGGCAGCCAGAACTGAGGCCGGGCCTTAATGGAATACCGGCTCCTCGCCGTCGAAGAACGGGGTCATCTGCGCAACGATTACTGCGTTTTCCTCCAGCGCCCGCTGCATCAGGCCGCGCTCCTCTTCGCCGATCTCATGGCCTTCGGCTTCGCGTTCTTCCAGCGTGCCATAGCCGGTCACATCCAGCGGCGCGGTATCGGCCTGCTTGAGGATCGCCACGGTCTCGCGCACCGCCTCGGCCTCGTCCACGCCGGAGGCATAGATCATCAGCGCGGCACCGGTGGCGCCGTCGGGCAGGCCGTCCCCGTCCTTGCGGCCGATCTGGACAAGCAGGGTATAGACTTGCTGGCGGGAGGGTTTCTTCTTTTCCATGCCGCCGCCATAGCGCCGGGGCAGGGGGATGGTCAATCAAATTGCGCGGCCAGCGCGGGCTGGACCGGCAGGAAACGGAAACCTTGCGGTCTTGCGCAATCAGGCTCTATGTCGAGGCTTGATGGTTGACCTTGAGGATGCTGCGATGCGCATTTCCGCTCTCACCGCCCAGGCAGTGCCGTGGAAAAACGGCGGCGGCGTGACGCGCGAGCTGGCCGTGCATGAACAGGACGGCCATATGGTCTGGCGGGTGAGCCTGGCGGACATCACCCGAAACGGCCCGTTTTCCGCCTTTCCCGGCCTCGCCCGTATCCATTGCGTGACCGAAGGGGCCGGCCACAGCCTGTCAAACGAAGGCACACGGCTGGAGGCGCGGCCATTGCAGCCTTTATGCTTCGATGGCGGCGTGGATTTGGAGTGCCGCCTGCGCGCCGGGCCGTGCAAGGCCTTCAACGTGATTTATGATCCGGCACAGGTAACAGCAGAACCGAAGGTTCTGGCGGACGGCATAGTTCCGGATACTGAGGGCCCGCAGATGCTGTTCGTTGTCTCCGGCATCCTGGACGTTGCAGGCATAGACCGCCTTGGCCCCGGAGAGGGGATAGTGACGCAGAGCGCCGCCGGCGCGGTCATCACCGGCGGCGGCACTGTGATCCAAGTGCGGATTTTGCCTGTTTAGAGACTGTTCAAAAGCTCTTTCACCGCTGTCTTGTAGCCTGCGACCACGCTGTCCCGGGCGATATGGCGGCCCTGCTGCACCACATGGCGCCCGGCGCTCCAAACATCGGTTACAGTGTCATCGCCCGCGGCAAAGCAGAGGCCGTCCAGCAGCTGCTCTGGCTTCAGCGCGCAGAGCGCGGGCGCGCTGCTGTCAATCGCCACCAGATCCGCCAGCGCGCCTTGCTCGATCCGCCCGGCATCGCGGCCCAGGGCCTGCGCCCCGCCTTTGGCCGCGCCCAGATACAGGGTTTCGCCGACCGAGCCCTCGCCCGGCACCAGCACGTTGCGCGCCAGATCCCGCAGGCGCTGGGAATATTCCAGTGTTCGCAATTCTTCCGGCAGCGAAATCCGCACGTTCGAATCTGACCCGACCCCGAAAGCGCCGTCCTGCGCCAGGTATTCCACCCCGTTGAAGGGGCCATCGCCCAGGTTGGCCTCGGTGATCGGGCACAGGCCTGCAACGGCGCCGGAGCGTGCCATGCCGATGGTTTCGGCACTTGTCATGTGGGTCGCGTGGATCAGGCACCATTTGCCGTCCACCGGCGCGTTCGCCAGCAGCCATTCAACCGGCCGCGCGCCCAGCCAATCGCAAATATCCGCCACTTCCTTGGGCTGTTCGGCGATGTGGATATGCACCGGAAGCCCGTCCTGGATCCGCAGCACCTCCGCCAGATCCTCGGGGCAGGTGGCCCGCAGCGAGTGCGGCGCGATGCCGACGCTGGCATCCTCCGGCAGGTCGCGTGCGGCCAGTCCGCGGGCGCGGGTGACGAGATTGGAGAACTCCGCGACCGAGTTTCCGAACCGCTTCTGGCCCCCGTTCAGAGCCTGTTTTGCAGCGCCGCCGTAGGTGTAGAGCACCGGCAGGTGGGTGAGGCCGATGCCGGTCTCGCTGGCGGCGGCAAACACCCGCTCGCTGAGCTCGGTCAGTGACTCAAAAGGCGCACCGCCGGGCTGGTGGTGAACGTAGTGGAACTCCCCGACGGAGGCATAGCCCGCCTCCAGCATCTCCATAAAGACCAGCGCGGCGATGGCCTCGTACTGCTCCGGTGTGATGCGGTCCATGAATCGGTACATCAGCTCGCGCCAGGTCCAGAAGCTGTCCTTGCCCGCCGCGCGGTATTCGGTCATGCCAGCCATGGCACGCTGAAAGCTGTGCGAATGCAGATTGCCCAGGGAAGGCAGCAGCACGTCCACTCTGGCATCGCCCGCCTGCGGCTCGGCGGCGGTTTCCGTGGAGCAGATCCGTCCGTTCTCAACCGTCAGCCGGAGGTTCTCTGCCCATCCTTGGGGCAGGCGGGCGCGCTGGGCAAATATGGTCTGCATCTGACCCTCTTATGTGTAGATGTAATACTATTAGCGGCAGGCTTATTGCGCGGCAAGGGTTTTGCACAGGAGGGGCGCTGCCCCTCGGCCTGAAGGCCTCACCCCGGGATATTTCCGGGCCAGAAGAATAGAGGATCCAGTCTTCACCTGGCTGGAAATATCCTGGGGTTTGGGGCAAAGCCCCAACCGCCGGAGGCAAAGAAAAACGCGCCCGGGCGGGGCGCGTTCCTGTCGTTCAGCAGTGCAGCGCGGATCAGTCGCGCAGCAGCTCGTTGATGCCGGTCTTGGAGCGGGTCTTCTCATCAACGCGCTTCACGATCACCGCGCAGTAAAGGCTGATGTTGTTCTTCGACGGCATCGAGCCTGCGACAACCACCGAGTAAGGCGGCACTTCGCCGTACATCACTTCGCCGGTTTCGCGGTCGACGATCTTGGTCGACTTGCCGATGAAGACGCCCATGCCCAGAACCGAGCCTTCGCGCACGATACAGCCTTCGACCACTTCCGAACGGGCGCCGATAAAGCAGTTGTCCTCGATGATGGTCGGGCCGGCCTGCATCGGCTCTAGCACGCCGCCGATGCCGACGCCGCCCGACAGGTGGACGTTCTTGCCGATCTGCGCGCAGGAGCCGACGGTGGCCCAGGTATCGACCATGGTGCCCTCATCGACATAGGCGCCGAGGTTCACGAAGGAGGGCATCAGCACCGCGCCGGGGGCAATATAGGCGGATTTCCGGACCACGCAGTTGGGCACCGCGCGGAAGCCTGCGGATTTCCAGTCTGCCTCGCCCCAGCCGGCAAACTTGCTGTCGACCTTGTCCCACCAGCCGCCGGCCTGCGGGCCGCCTTCGTGGATTTCCATGTCCTTGATGCGGAAGCCCAGCAGCACCGCCTTCTTGGCCCACTGGTTCACATGCCAGTCGCCGTTCTCCAGCTTTTCAGCCACCCGCAGCTTGCCTGAATCGAGCGCGTTCAGGGTGTCTTCGATGGCGTCACGCTGTTCGCCGGTGGTGGCGGGGGTGATGGTGTCGCGCGCCTCCCAGGCGGCTTCGATCGCTGCTTCCAGCTGGGCGTTGGACATGGGGGTTCCTCCGGCATCGGTTTGAGTCGCAGCTTCATAGCGGCTATCGAGGTGCAGGTCATGCCCGGATTGCGTCCAAATGGCCGCCCCGGGCGGCGTTTTGCGGGGTTCCGGCGGCTTAGCGCACCCGGCGCAGGTGGCGGCGCAGGATTTCGCAGGCGGCCGCAGGGTCGCGGCGCGCCATCGCCTGAACGATGGCAGCGTGGTCAGCGTCGACCCGGCGGGTCCACTGGTGCTGCCAGTTGGCAAACAGATGGCGGGCAGCGGCAATATGCAGATCGTCGATCGAGGCCAGCAGCCGCGGCATCGCGCAGGGCGCCAGAATCACCCGGTGGAACGCGCGGTTGAGGCGTTCCCAGCTGGCCATGTCCTCTGCCGCGTCGCAGGCCAGCCGGGCGGCCTCGGCCGCTTCGGTATCCTCCGGCGTCAGGCGGGCGAAGGCATGGGTGAGGGCCAGCACCTCCAGCGCGACCCGCATTTCGATCACCTCGCGGATCTCGGAGGGGTCCAGCGCGCTGACCCTGGTGCCGCGGCGGGGTTCGGATTGTGCCAGCCCATGCGCCTCCAGCCGCAACAGCGCCTCGCGCACCGGCACGTGGCTGGCCTCGAACTCGCGGGCGATGTGGTCCTGGCGCAGCTTTTCCCCGGCAGGCAGGCTGCCGGTGATGATGCGCTCGCTCAACGCCTGGTAGATGGTATCGGCAATGGTTGCGGACATGTACTGGCGATAGCCGGGCGGCTGGCTGCCCGCAAGTATTATCCCAGCGGGTCCGGAGCGATGTTGCCGCCGCAGACCAGAACCGCCACGCGTTCACCCGGGGCGGGACGGTAGGCGCCGGAGATCAGCGCCGCCAGCGCCGTTGCGCCAGCGGGTTCCACCAGAATCCGCCGTTCGCGCCAGAGCGCAGTCTGGGCTGCGGTGATGGCGCTGTCCGGCACAGTCAGAGAGTCGATGCCCTGTGCCGCGGCCAGCTCAAAACAGATGCTGCCGATGCGCTTGGCGCCCAACGCGTTGGCCGCAACGCCGGAGACGTCAACATCGACAGGCTGTCTTGCCGCCAGCGCCGCGTTCAGCGCACAGGAGGTTTCCGGCTCCACCGCGACAATCTTCCTGGCGCCTTGGAACCAGGCCATCGCGCCGCCGATCAGCCCGCCGCCGCCCACGGCGATCAGCAGGGTATCGGCTGCCAGCCCCTGGGCCTGCCATTCGGCAAAGCAGGTGCCCTGGCCCGCAACGGTGGCAGGCGCGTCATAGGCGTGGACCTGCATGGCGCCGGTTTCCTGCTCATAGGCCTGCGCCTGTTCCAGCGCGTTGGCATAGGCGCCGGGCACCACCTGCAGATCGGCGCCGGTGCGCTCGATCAGGGAAATCTTGGCGGGGCCCGCCATCTCCGGCACATAGATCCGCGCCTTGTGGCCCAGCTGATGCGCCGCATAGGCCGCCGCGGCGCCGTGATTGCCGCCGGAAGCCGCCACCAGACCGGCTGCCGGAACCTCCTGGCTCAGCAGCGTGTTGAAGGCGCCGCGGGCCTTGAAGCTGCCGGTGTGTTGCATATGCTCCAGTTTCAGCTCCACCGGGACGTCCAGCCCGAACCCCCGGGTTTGCAGCACTGGTGTCTGCTGCACATGGGGGCGGATACGCTCTGCCGCTGCCATGATTTCCTGCTGCCAGTTCATGTGTTCTGCTCCCCGCTCACTCAGCGCGCAGCTTATCCGCGCGGCGCCGGGGCGCAAGCCGGCCGCGCCAGTTCCTGCATTCTTGATTGGCGCTAACGGTCAAGGGCGGCTACAAAGGAAGTCCTGTTTATTTTGACCTGGATTGCCCATGACCGAAGACCGCCACAGCCGTTTCAGCGACGCCCATACCGACCGGAACCGGGCTGAGCATGTGCCCGCCACGCCGCAGACACGGTCGCCTGCCTACCGTCTGGCGTTCGCCGACCAGGATTTCATGTACCGGGAGGAGCTGCGCCCGGTGCGGTTGCAGCTGGAGCTTCTGAAACCGGAGCTGATGCTGAACGAGCGCGGCATTGAAAGCACCATCGTGATGTTCGGCGGTGCCCGCATTCCGGATCCGGAGCACAAGGATAAGGCGCGCACGCAGACGCTGGCCGATCTGTCGCATTTCTATGACGAGGCGCGTGAGTTCGCCCGGCTTATGACGGCAAAATCAAAGGAGAGCGGCGGACGCCAGAATGTCGTGGTGACCGGCGGCGGCCCCGGTGTGATGGAAGCGGGCAACCGCGGCGCAGCGGATGCGGGCGGCCATTCCATCGGCCTGTCGATCGTGCTGCCGCATGAGCAGGCGCCCAACGGCTATGTGACGCCGGACCTCAGCTTCAATTTCCACTATTTTGCGATCCGTAAAATGCACTTCCTGATGCGGGCGCGGGCAATCAGCGTGTTCCCGGGCGGCTTTGGCACCTTGGATGAGCTGTTCGAGAGCCTGACCCTTATCCAAACCGGTCGGATGGAGCGCGTGCCGTTCCTGCTGTTCGGCAAGGACTTCTGGGACAAGATCATCAATTGGGATGCGCTGGCCGATGCAGGCACCATTTCGGAACAGGACCTGGACCTGTTCCGCGTGGTCGACACCGCGCAGGAAGCGGTGCGGATCATCGACAACTGGGAACCGGCGCCGCCGCGCGAAACCCTTCCGGGGCGCGAGCGCTAAGCGCCAGGGCGGGCTTTAGCTGCTGCCGGGCTCAGGCCAGTTCCGGCGGCAGCGTGCCGATTTCGTCGCCCGTGGTCAGCCGGGTAAGGACCGGGGTGCCTGCCACGGTCTTCACCCCATAGCCATAGCCGCGCAGGCGGAATTTCCATTCCCGCGGGCTGAGCGCCTTCTGCCGCTCGCTGCGGATCAGTTCCAGAACGCTGGGGTCGACGGGCTGGGCCTGTTTGTCTGACGGTTGCATAAGCCGATTACCTTTCAAAACATTTGTTCACGCATTGGAAACTGTCCTCGGCAGATGGCGGAATTTGTGCCGGTCTGGGGTGAAAATGGGGCGGCGGATGACTGGTGCTTTCCTGCAACATACCACCCGCCGCAGAGTCAGTCAGGCGTGCGGCTGGTTCGGTCCCGCAAGCCCGGGCTTAAGCAAGATGGATTATTTTCGCTGATTTCCATCCGTGTTCATGCAAACTGAGACAACGACCGCGGAAGTGAGCGGGTTTCGCCCGGAAGCGGGCCAAACTTGGCCACATTTACAAACAAAAACTTACCGGCGGTTGAGCAGTGGAGAAGCTTGATGTCCGAAGTCACAGACTACACAGCGCTATTGGCATATATGTCCAGCGACAGTTTCCGGTGGAACAGCCTGTCTGATCTGGGAACCAGAACGGTGGTGACCTACAGTTTCACCAGCTCCAGCGAACTGGACCCCGTCAGCAGCGATCCTTACGGAGCCTACCGCTATTGGGCCTTCGACAGCCAGCAGAGGGAGTACTTCCGCAGGGCCCTGGACGAGTTCGAGGAAGCTTCGGGTGTGATCTTTGTCGAAACCGGCGGCCCGGCGATGATCAATGTTTTTGGCTATGATGGCGGTTCGGCTGCCGGATGGGCGGATTACCCCTGGGCCAGCAGCTATTCGACCAACGAGGGCCGCCTGGCGATTGAGGGCGGCAACATAATGCCCGGGTCCTTCGGCTATGAGACGGTTCTGCATGAGATCGGCCATGCGCTGGGCCTGAAACACCCGCATGACGGGGACACCACCTTGGCTGATCACCTGGATACCCAGGCAAACACCGTGATGACCTATACCTATGCCGGCTACAACGTGACTGAGCTGGGAACCTTCGACGTGCAGGCCCTGCAGCACATCTACGGCAGCAGCGCGGGTACGGCAGAGTGGAGCGTGCGGGTCAAATCCAGCGGCATGGTGGTGATCGACACCAGCGCCGAAGCTGAAACGGTTCTGGCAGTCGGCCAGGAGAGCAAAGTTTTCGGACGCGGTGGCCGCGACACACTGATCGGCCGTGAGGCCGCCGACAGGCTGATAGGCGGCGGCGGTCAGGATACCCTCATCGGGGGCTACGGCGAAGACCGGCTGGTCGGCGGCAAAGGCGCGGACATGCTGATCGGCGGCCTGGACGATGATGAGTATTCCGGCAGCACGGATGAAGCGGACAAGCTGGTCGGCGGCGGCGGCTGGGATACCCTCTCCGGCGGAGCCGGCGATGACACGCTGGTCGGCGGCAACGGCCGGGACCGCCTGATCGGCGGCGACGGATCGGACCAGCTGACCGGCGGCCGCCACGCGGACACCTTTGTGTTTGTCTCGGCTGATTACTACGAACAGGAAGTGATAACGGATTTCGGGCGCGGCGGCGACAAGATCGAGTTCTCAGGCACCTCTGTGGACGGCTTCAGCGACCTGTTGATCAGCCAAAGCGGCGGCAGCACGTTCATCAGCTACTACGGACAATACGAGATTGAGCTTGCTGGATTCAACGGCACGCTCACTCAGGACGACTTTCTCTTCACCTAAGGCAGCCGGGGACCCTGCCGCACACGGGCCGGAGCCGGGATCACTTCATCCCGGCTTCGGCCTCGATCTGCTTGCGGCTCTTGCGGGCGCGTTCGGTCGCAGACTTCAGCTGTCCGCAGGCCGCCATGATATCATCGCCGCGGGTCTTGCGGATCGGTGAGGCATACCCCGCCTGATAGATGATATTGGCAAACGCCCGGATCCGGTTGTTGGAGGACCGCTTGTACGGGCTGCCGGGCCATTCGTTGAATGGGATCAGGTTGATCTTGGCCGGGATATTGTAACGCTTGATGTGATCGATCAGGCGGTGCGCGTCCTCATCGGTGTCGTTCACGCCGTCCAGCATCACGTATTCAAAGGTGATCCGCTCTGAATTCGACGCCTTGGGGTAATCCGCCAGCGCCTGCAGCAGCTCGTCGATGTTCCAGCGCTTATTGATCGGCACCAGCACGTCGCGGGTCTCGTTGGTGGTGGCGTGGAAGGAAATCGCCAGCAGGCAGCCGATTTCCTGCGCGGTGCGGGCAATCTCCGGCACCACGCCGGAGGTCGACAGCGTGATCCGGCGGCGGCTGAGGGAGATCCCCTCCGGGTCCATCGCGATCTTCATCGCATCGCGGACGTTGTCGAAGTTGTAAAGCGGCTCGCCCATGCCCATCAGCACGATGTTGGAGAGCAGCCGGGTCTCTTCCTTCGGCGCGCCCGGCACCGGCCATTCCTCCAGATCGTCGCGCGCCATCATCACCTGGCCGACGATCTCGGCCGGGGTCAGGTTGCGCACCAGCTTCTGGGTGCCGGTGTGGCAGAAGGAGCAGGTCAGGGTGCAGCCCACTTGCGAGGAGATGCACAGGGTGCCGCGGTCGTCCTCGGGGATATAGACCACTTCGACCTCATGGCCGCCTGCAATCCGCACCAGGTACTTGCGGGTGCCGTCGGTCGACACCTGCTTGCTCACCACTTCGGGAACGCGGATTTCAAACGTCTCCGCAAGCTGCGCGCGGTAGGCTTTGGCCAGGTTGGTCATCTCGGCAAAGTCGCGCTTGCCCCACTGGTAGATCCACTGCCAGATCTGGCCAACCCGCATTTTCGCCTGTTTCTCAGGCGTGCCGTGCTCAATCAGCACCTCGCGCATCCGGTCGCGGGTCAATCCGACAAGATTGATCTTGCCGCCTTCGGGGTCCTTGCGGGGCAGGGTCAATACGTCTTGGGTGATCGGCGCGCTGGCGGTCATGGCTTTCGGACTCGATGCTGATGGGCGGATGCGGCTCTATATAGGATTTCGAACGGAGATCAAAAGGAATCCTGCCAAATTGCTTGCATAGCGGTTACCCGGCATACCGCATCAGCTCATCAATCCGGGCACGGCCCAGCTGTGTCCAGCAGGAACGGATCGCAATGCCCGTCCCCGAGCCGCCGCCGTATGTCGCCCCCACAAAGGCGCAATGCTCGGCCCGGTAGGCTTCCCACGCCTTCTGCCCGGCCTCAAGCGCGGGGGCTGCGGCGCTCCGGCCGGTAACTTCGTCCAGTTCTTCTGCCGCATCCAGAGCAAAGCTCAACGCCTTAGCGAGTGCGGCTTCCACACGCTCCTCGTCCTCGGCAACGCATTCGCCAATATCCACCTGGGAGCCGGCATCGCCGCATTCCAGCGCGGGATCGGCGAAAACGGGTTGTGTCAGCATGATCAGAACACCAATGACGCTACGCAGCATGGCAAGCACCTCCTGCCGCATGGTACGCGGCCCGCGGCCTTCAAACAAGAAAACCCCGGCGCGGGCCGGGGTTTCCTGAAAATCCTTCCGTTCAGCGCTTATTTACTGCAGCGCTTCTCGGCGTCTTCCACCGCGGCGGTAAAGCCGAGCAGCGAGAAAGTGTCCTGGGTCTGGGTGCCGCGGGCGGACCGCGCGGTCAGCACCGCATCAGAGCCGCGCTTCATCGCGGTGATGATCTTGGCGTCATCCGCAGGGGTGGCCGGCCAGGCCCATTCGCCCTCGGTGAACAGTTCGAACTCGGAGTCGCCGATCGCCATATTGACGGTGGAGCCCGGCGCAAACGGATAGCCGCCGGTAAAGCTCACCTCGCCCTTGGGGGTGGCGTCCTCGCGGTAGGTGACAAACAGCTGGATCTCGCTGCGGCGCACCGCCACCACGCGGCCGTCGCGGGTGTTCACGGTTTCCTTCGGAGCCGACACGCCCCAGCATTCATTCGGGTCGTTGCCCTCGAAGACGCTCCAATCGACCTTGGCCGCAACCCGGTTGTTCGACGTTTCCTGCGCAGATGCGGTGGTTGCCAATGCTGCCAGACACAGGCCCGCAGCCACGCGGGCGAGTTTCAATGCCATTTGTCCCGACTCCAAGACTGTTCTCTTACCTCAAAAACCAAGCAAAGGGCCCGCAGCGTTTCGTCCGCTGTCTGGTCCCGATCCCCTCGCTTGCGCTACACAACCACACTAACGTAACAAGCACCACGGGCGAAAGTGCGTTTTGGCAGGATTTCGCCAACTAAACATAAGGGGAGAGTTCATGCCGAAACCTGTGCCCATGGCCGAAGTCTGGCGCGGCCCGCTGCTGGAAAGCCTGCACCTGGGCCATGCCGTCATTTGCGATGCGTCCGGGCAGGTGGTGCGCAGCTGGGGCGACCCCGACGCGGTGATCTATCCGCGCAGCTCTGCCAAAATGATCCAAGCGCTGCCGCTGATCACCTCCGGCGCCGCCGCGCGCTATGGCCTCACGTCCGAGCAGCTGGCACTGGCCTGCGCCTCGCACAACGGTGCGCACATCCACACGGACCGGGTCAATGCCTGGCTCGGCCAACTGGGGCTGAAGGACGAAGATTTCCGCTGCGGCCCGCAGTTGCCGGATGACATCCCGGCCCGCAATGAGCTGATCAAGACTGACAGCAGCCCCTGCCAGGTGCACAACAACTGCTCCGGCAAGCACGCAGGCTTCCTGACCTTGACCCAATACCTGGGCGCGGGCGCGGAATACATCGAGGTGGACCACCCGGTGCAGCAGGCCTGCCTGGCCGCGTTTGAGGAAACCACCGGCCAGGACAGCCCAGGCTACGGTATTGACGGCTGCTCGGCGCCGAACTTCGCCACCACCGTCACCGGGCTGGCGCGCTCGATGGCCTGGTTTGCCAGTGCGGCTGACCGCTCCGACCGCGCCTCGGAGGCGGCGCAGCAGCTGGTTGCCGCGATGACCGCGCATCCCGAGCTGGTGGCCGGCGAAACCCGCTGCTGCACCAACCTGATGCGGGCGATGGGCGGCAAGGTGGCGATCAAGACCGGTGCCGAGGCGGTGTTCATCGCCATCCTGCCGGAACAGAAGCTGGGTGTTGCGCTGAAGATCGCCGACGGCACCACCCGTGCCAGCGAATGCGCGATTGCGGCGCTGCTGGTCAGCCTCGGCGTGCTGGACGCAGATCACCCGGAGACCCGCAAGTACATGAACAAGACGCTCTACAGCCGCCGCGGGCTGGAATGCGGCGCAATCCGCCCCGCAGCGGAGCTGCTGTTCTAAGAAAGCAGCGGCGCCGCTGTTCTGAAATCAAATGCCCCGGCCGTGAACCGGGGCATTTTCTTACATCTCCATCTCGATGATTTCGGCGACTTCGACCGAGCCGCTGCCATCCGCCACCATCGGGCAGCCCTTGGCCATCTCGCAGGCCGCGTCCTGGTCGGCCGCCTGCACAACCGAATAACCCGAGACCGGATTGGCGCCGCCATTGTCCGCCACGCCGCCGCCGCTGACGGTCTTGGACATTCCCACCGGCGCGCCCGGCACCTTCAGTGCGTCCCCCATCGAGCCCATCCAGCTCTTCCAGGCTTCCATCACCTTGGCGCCTTCCTCCTCGCTCTCCGGGGTCTTGCCGCCGTGGTAGACAAAAATGAACTCTGGCATCGGTCTTCTCCCTTGGTTGCGTGAATTGTGCGTCAGGCGTCTGCGGTGAGCTGAGCCTCCAGCTTGCGCAGGGTCGAGGTCCAGCCCTCGTCATGGCGCGCGGCAATCCCGTCATCGCCCAGATCGCGGTGATCAATCAGCAGCATGGCACCGTCTCCGGCGGCGGCGACAGTAAAGGTCACATGGCTCTCGGCGCCGCGGCTGCCGTCCTCATCGTGCCAGGCCCAGGTAAAGCCGACGGATTTCGGCACATCCACATGGGTTACCTGGCCGGAAACATGGAACCGCTGCCCGTCGCTGTTCTGCATGATGGAATGCCAGGGTCCGGTGCGGCTGAGGTCCAGATCGTGCTCCGGAATGCTGACGCCTTCCGGTCCCCACCATCTCAGCAGCTTGTCCGGCGTGGTCACCCAATCGAACAGTGCCTCCGGGCTGACCGGGAAGATCCGTTGCAACTGCAGGCCGCTCATGCGCCGTCCTCCCTCAGGGCCGCCTCCAGCCGGTCCAGGCTGCCGTCCCAGAACCCTTTGCGGGATTGGGTCCATTCGGCAATCATCCTGAGGCCCTCGGGCCGGGCGGAGTAGAGCCGCCTTGCGCCATCGGCGCGCTGGGTCACCAGCCCGGCCTCGCGCAGCACCTTCAGATGGCGCGAGATGGCCGGCCCCGAAATGGCCGCCCCCGGTGCCAGATCGCCCGCCGGCAGTTCGCCTTGGGTGATCAGCTGGTCGACAATCGACATGCGGGTCTCGTCCGACAGGGCCGCAAATGATTTCAGAAGCGGGGTCATGGGTTCATTATTAACATATTTGTTAAATAATGGAAGTGTGAAAACCACGCTTTTGCAGGCCGACAAGGTCCGCGGCCCTTGCGGCCCCGCCGAAGGGGGGGGCTCCCGCCCGCCGTCAGCCTGTTCTGCGAACAGGCCTCCTCCCGTTGGGCCCGGCGCTGCGCATTTGCGCAGCGCCGGGCCCAAGGCCGCCAAGGTGCGGCTGCGCCAGCAGCCGCACCTGCGGGCGCGGGAGTTCCCCGGATTGCGGCCCCGGGAGCGGGCTCAGCTTTTGAAATCGGCCTCAGAGTAGCCCTGGATATAGAGCAGCGCCGTCAGGTCGCCGTGGTTGATGCGGATTTCGCATTCCGCCGCCACCGATGGCTTGGCGTGCAGCGCGACGCCTGCGCCTGCGCGTTTCAGCATGCCCAGGTCGTTGGCGCCGTCGCCCACCGCGATCACATCCGCCTCGCCGATTCCCAGCCGGGCGGTGATCTGCTCCAGCGCCTCCACCTTGGCCTCGCGGCCCAGGATCGGCCGCGCCGCTTCGCCGGTCAGCCTGCCGCCTTCCGCCAGCAGCGTGTTGGCCCGGTTCTCGTCAAAGCCCAGCTCCGACGCCACCCTGGAGGTGAAAGCCGTGAACCCGCCCGACACCAGCGCCGCATAGGCGCCATTTGCCTTCATCACCGACAGCAGCTGCCTGCCGCCCGGCATCAGGGTGATGCGCTCGTCCAGAACCTTGCCGATCACCGTCTCCGGCAGCCCCTGCAGCAGCCCGACCCGCTCGATCAGCGCGCCCTCGAAATCCAGCTCGCCGTTCATTGCCCGCGCGGTGATGTCCTTGACCCGCGCGCCAACACCCGCTTCCTCGGCCAGTTCGTCGATGCATTCCTGCTGGATCATGGTCGAATCCATGTCGGCCAGCAGCATCTTCTTCTTCCGACCGTCGGCGGGCTGGATCACCAGATCCACCCCCATCTGCTGCAAATCCTCCCAGACCTGCCAGCGGTTGCCCGGCATCTGCTCCAGCGCAAACTCGGCCGCGACGCCTGGCGCCAGCCAGATGGCCTCGCCGCCGCCCCAGGCATTACGCAGCGATTCGGGCAGGGCGGGCTCCAGCACCGGGCTGGCGGGATTGCAGATCAGGCTGGCAACAAACATCGGCAGGCTCCGTTTCCTCAGGATTCTCCTTGTCATAGCGGGCCGCCGGGGCCTCGGCCAGACGGCAAAAAGCCGTTCATGACCGGCGGCATCATAAGGAGCGGTCCTGTTCGCCATTTCAGGGCGGCTGTTTCCGATGGTGGAAAATCATGTCGCAAAAAACATTCCAACAGCCGCATTCTTCTGATTTTTCTGTTGCATGCCGCGCTGCAGCAGCCTAGCTCTGTACCCGGGACACCCCTCCCCAACGAGGGGCGCTTATCTGGAAGGGTAGCATATATGGCTATTGCACAACCGGCATCGCGGCCGGCCAATCCGCGTTTTTCTTCGGGCCCCTGTGCCAAACCTCCCGTCTTTGACCTGTCGAAACTTGCCGGCGCGCCGCTGGGCCGCTCGCACCGCGCTGCGGTCGGCAAGGAGAAGCTGAAGGCGGCGATCGAGGGCACCCGCGAGATCCTGAACATTCCCGCAGACTACAAAATCGGCATTGTGCCGGCGTCGGACACCGGCGCGGTTGAAATGGCGATGTGGAACCTGCTGGGCGCCCGCGGCACCGAGATGCTGGCCTGGGAAAGCTTCGGCTCCGGCTGGGTCACCGACGTTGTGAAACAGCTCAAGCTGGACGCCACCGTCAAGACCGCCGATTACGGCCAGATCGTGGACCTGGGCACCGTCGATTTCACCAATGACGTTGTTTTCACCTGGAACGGCACCACCTCCGGCGTGCGCGTCCCCAACGGTGACTGGATCCCGGCGGACCGCGAAGGGCTGACGATCTGCGACGCGACCTCCGCGGCCTTTGCGCAGCATCTGCCCTGGGACAAGCTGGATGTGACCACTTTCTCCTGGCAGAAGGTGTTGGGCGGCGAAGCGGCGCACGGGATGATCATCCTCAGCCCCCGCGCGGTTGAACGGCTGGAAAGCTACACCCCCGCCTGGCCGCTGCCGAAAATCTTCCGCCTGACCAAGGGCGGCAAGCTGATCGACGGCATCTTCCAGGGCGCGACCATCAACACCCCCTCGATGCTGGCGGTGGAGGACTACCTGCTGGCGCTGGACTGGGCCCGCTCGGTGGGCGGCATGGAAGGCCTGCGTGAACGCGCCTACGCCAACCTGGCCGCGGTGCAAAGCTTTGTGCAGGACAACTCCTGGATCGCCTTCCTGGCGGAACAGCCGGAATACCGCTCCAACACCAGCGTTTGCCTCAAGTTCACGGACGAACGCATCCAGGACGGCGCCGCTTTTGCCAAGGCCGTGGCCAAGCGTCTGGAAGCGGAAGGCGTGGCCTTTGACATCGGCGCCTACCGCGACGCGCCTCCGGGCCTGCGCATCTGGTGCGGCGGCACGGTGGAAGCCACCGACGTGGCCGCGCTGATGCCCTGGATCAAATGGGCCTTCGAGGCCGAGATCGCGGCCCAGACCGAGGCCGCCTGAGCAACACCTGTGCCCGGCGGCACCGCCGAGCAGCGCCCGACCCTCCCCACGGGAGGGCGCTTCACGCCCACTCAGGGCCGGGCGCAGTCCTCGCACAAAACTTCGCACAATCGGCCGCAACGGCCCCCGCAACAAGGACCGCAAACATGGCTCCCAAAGTTCTCATCTCCGACAAGCTGTCTGAGGCCGCCGTCCAGATCTTCCGCGACCGCGGCATCGACGTCGACTTCCTGCCCGACGTGGGCAAGGACAAGGAAAAACTGGCGGAAATCATCGGCCAGTACGACGGCCTCGCCATCCGCTCCGCCACCAAGGTGACGGAAAAGATTCTGGAGAACGCCGATAACCTCAAGGTGATCGGCCGCGCCGGCATCGGCACCGACAACATCGACAAGGAAGCCGCCTCCAAGCGCGGCGTCATTGTGATGAACACCCCCTTCGGCAACATGATCACCACCGCCGAACATGCCATCGCCATGATGTTCGCCGCCGCCCGCCAGCTGCCCGAGGCCTCTGCCTCCACCCACGCGGGCAAGTGGGAAAAGTCCAAGTTCATGGGGGTCGAGCTGACCGCCAAGACCCTGGGCGTGATCGGCGCCGGCAACATCGGCGGCATCGTCTGCGACCGCGCCCGCGGCCTCAAGATGAAAGTGGTCGCCTATGACCCCTATCTGAGCCAGGAGAAGGCCGACAAGATGGGCGTCGAAAAGGTGGAGCTGGAAGAACTGCTCGCCCGCGCCGACTTCATCACCCTGCATGTGCCGCTGACCGAGCAGACCCGCAACATCCTGTCCAAGGAAAACCTGGAGAAGACCAAGAAGGGTGTGCGCATCATCAACTGCGCCCGCGGCGGCCTGGTGGATGAGGCCGCGCTGGCGGAGCTGCTGACCTCCGGCCATGTGGCAGGCGCTGCCTTCGACGTGTTCTCTGAGGAGCCGGCCAAGGAAAACGCCCTGTTTGGCCTGCCCAACGTGGTCTGCACCCCGCACCTGGGCGCCGCCACCACCGAAGCGCAGGAAAACGTCGCCTTGCAAGTGGCAGAGCAGATGTCCAACTACCTGCTGACCGGTGCGGTTGAAAACGCGCTCAACATGCCGTCGGTGACGGCTGAGGAAGCCAAGGTCATGGGCCCCTGGATCAAGCTTGCCGACCACCTCGGCAGCTTCGTCGGCCAGATGACCGATGAGCCGATCAAGGCGATCAACATCCTCTATGATGGCGCGGCGGCCGGCATGAACCTGGACGCGCTGAACTGCGCGGTGATCGCTGGCATCATGAAGCGGTCCAACCCCGAGGTGAACCTGGTTTCCGCCCCGGTTGTCGCCAAGGAGCGCGGCATCCAGATCTCCACCACCAACCAGGACAAATCCGGTGCCTTCGATGGCTATATCAAGGTGACTGCCGTCACCTCCAAGCGCGAGCGCTCGGTGGCGGGCACCGTGTTCTCCGACGGCAAGCCGCGGTTCATCCAGATCAAGGGCATCAACATCGAGGCGGATGTGGGCGCGCATATGCTCTACACCACCAACGAGGACGTGCCGGGCATCATCGGCACCCTGGGCCAC
Source organism: Leisingera sp. UBA4491 (assembly GCF_002388965.1). Lineage (NCBI taxonomy): Bacteria > Pseudomonadati > Pseudomonadota > Alphaproteobacteria > Rhodobacterales > Roseobacteraceae > Leisingera > Leisingera sp. UBA4491. Next base: position 264,447 of record NZ_DGNN01000013.1, read on the forward strand.
ACCCTGGGCGACAACGGCGTCAACATCGCCAACTTCACCCTGGGCCGCTCCGAGGCCGGCGGCGAGGCCATCGCGCTGCTTTACGTGGATGAGCCCGTCCCGGCTGAGATCCGCGCCAAGCTTGCGGAAACCGGCCTGTTCAACCAGATCAAGCCGCTGGAGTTCGACGTCGTTTAAACGGACCTGCGCAAGACTGCCAAAGCCCCCGCCACCGCCGCGGGGGCTTTTTCAATGCCCCTTCTGGCGCGCAAACACCGCCTTTTTCGGCCGGTGCCGCAGCACAACCGCGGCAAAGATCAGCATCGACAGCAGCGCCGCTACTGATCCCGCCTGCGCCAGCCCCTCGCCGCGCTCCTGGATGGCCAGCGGAATGCCCGGCACCAGCAGCGCCAGCGCCAGCAGCGCCGCGCCCAGATGCAGCCGCGGCAGCACGCCCCCGGCCGCGGCCGGCAGCAGTTGATAATAAAACGCATAGATCGAACAGCTGACCCAGCCCAGCAGGTTCAGATGCCCATGGGCCGGCGACAGCAGATGGTCCTGGCTCGCCGACATCTGTATGCCCCAGACCATGCCGCCAAGCGCCGACACAACCGCGGCCAGCATAAACCACCGCGCAATTCCCTCCATCTCCAATCCTCCCTGTTCAGATTGATGGCAAGCCGCCGTTGCCAGTAACGTGGCGCGCTCTGTCCGGATTGCCAGCCGCGCTCCCGCATTCCCGGGGTTGAGCCGGGCGGCGCAATGCGCCATCACTCCGGCAGATCCGCAGAAAGGAGCCGCCATGACCGCCCCCCTCTACGCCATAGGAGACATCCACGGCCAACTGGAGATGCTGGATGCCGCTCTGCAGCGGATCAAAGCCGACGGCGGCGAGGATGCCCGCATCGTCTTCCTTGGCGACTATACCGACCGCGGTCCCGATAGCCGCGGAGTAATCGAGAGGCTGATGGCCGGCCAGGAGCAGGGCCGGGACTGGATCTGCCTAAAAGGCAACCACGACCGGATGTTCGAATGGTTCCTGGAGGAGACGCCCCGCCACGATCCGCATCTCCTGATCGGCTACCATTGGCTGCATGAGCGGATCGGCGGAGTTGAGACCTTGGCCAGCTACGGGCTGACATTCGAAGACCGCACCCGGCTCGACGATCTGCACGCCAGAGCCAAGGAAGTGATACCGGCGCCGCACGCCGAATTCCTGCGCAGCCTTCCTGCCCTGCACGAGACGCCGGAGCTAGCCTTTGTGCACGCCGGGATACGTCCCGGAGTGCCGCTTGCCCAGCAGCATGAGGACGAACTGGTCTGGATCCGGCAGCCTTTCCACGACCACACCGGCCCCCATCCGAAGCTGATCGTGCATGGCCATACGCCGGTGGACCGACCCAGCCACTACGGCAATCGCGTCAACCTCGACAGCGGCGCCGGCTACGGCCGCCCGCTCAGCGCCGCGGTGTTCGAAGGCCGCGACTGCTGGCTGCTGACGGAAGCGGGCAGAGTGCCGTTGAAACCCTGATCCGCTTTCATCTTTCCAGAAGTACTCTGGGGGTGAGCGCCGCAAGGCGCGAGGGGGCAAAGCCCCCTCAGCCCGTTATCACGTCCAATCCAGCACCACCTTGCCGCTGGAGCCGGATTTCATCGCCGCAAAGCCTTCGGCGAAATCATCCACCCCGAACCGGTGGGTGATCACCCGGCTTACATCCAGCCCGTTCTGCAGCATGGCAATCATCTTGTACCAGGTCTCGAACATCTCGCGACCGTAGACCCCTTTGAGGGTGATCGCCTTGAACACGATCCGCGACCAGTCGACCGGCGACTTGCCCGGCGGAATACCCAGGAGCGCAATCTTGCCGCCCATCACCAGCGCCTCCACCATCTGATCAAGTGCGGCCTGCGAACCGGACATCTCCAGCCCTACGTCAAAGCCCTGCTTCATGCCCAGCTCCCGGATCACATCCTGCAGCTCTTCCTTGGACACATCCACCGTGCGCACCGCCGGCACCACATGCGCAGCCAGCTTCAAACGGTCCGGGTTAATGTCGGTGATCACCACATGCCGCGCCCCGGCATGTTTCGCCACCGCCGCGGCCATGATGCCAATGGGGCCTGCTCCGGTGATCAGAACATCCTCGCCCAAGAGATCAAAGCTCAGCGCCGTGTGCACCGCATTGCCCAGCGGGTCCAGGATCGCGCCGATCTCGTCCGGAATGTCATCCGGCAGCGGCACCACGTTAAAGGCCGGCAGCTTCAGATACTGCGCAAAGGCGCCCTGCTCATTCACCCCGATGCCGCGGGTGCCGGGGTCCAAGTGAAACTTGCCGGCGCGGCTCTGGCGCGAGTCCGTCTTGATCAGATGCCCCTCGCCGGAGCAGCGCTGCCCCACCGTCAGATCGGTGACATTGCGCCCGATCTCGACGATCTCGCCCGCAAACTCATGCCCGGTGATCATCGGCACCGGCACGGTGTGCGCGGCCCAGTCGTCCCAGTTCCAGATGTGAATGTCAGTGCCGCAGATGCCGGTCTTCTTCACCTTGATCAGCACCTCGTCCGGGCCAATCTCCGGCACCGGCGCCTGTACCATCCACAGGCCTTCCTCCGGGCGGCTCTTTTCCAGCGCCTTCATCGTGTTCGGACGGCTCATGACACAATCCCCAGTTCCTGACCCACCTTGCCGAACGCCGCCAGCGCCCGGTCCAGCTCCTCCCGCGTCAGCGCCGCGTTCATCTGGGTGCGGATACGGGCCTGCCCGCGCGGCACCACCGGGAAGAAGAAACCGGAAACATAGACGCCTTCGTCAAACAGCCTTGCCGCCATATCCTGCGCCAGCTGCGCCTCGCCCAGCATCACCGGGATAATCGGATGCTCGCCCGGCAGCAGGTCAAAGCCCAGCTTTTCCAGCCCCGCCCGCCAATAGCGCGCATTCTCGAACAGCTGCGCCCGCAGGCCGTCCCCTTCCTCCACCAGCCGGATCGCCTCCAGCCCGGCAGCAACAATCGATGGCGGCAGCGAATTGGAGAACAGATAGGGCCGCGCCCGCTGCCGCAGCAGGTCGATCACTGGCTGCGGCCCGGCGATATAACCGCCGATGGCCCCCCCAAGTGCTTTGCCCAAGGTTCCCGTCAGGATGTCCACGTCCACTCCGAAATGCTCCGGCGTGCCGGCGCCGGTCTTGCCCATGAAGCCGGTGGCGTGGCAGTCGTCCACCATCACGATGGCGTCGTATTTGTCCGCCAGCGCCCGGATCTCCGGCAGCTTGGCCAAGTAGCCGTCCATCGAGAACACGCCGTCGGTGGCGATCATGATATGCCGCGCGCCGTCCTCGCGGGCCTGCTTCAGCCAGGCCTCCAGGTCGTTCATATCGCTGTTCAGGTAACGGTAGCGCTTGGCCTTGCACAGCCGGATGCCGTCGATGATCGACGCATGATTCAGCGAGTCCGAGATGATCGCATCCTCCGGCCCCAACAATGGCTCGAACAGTCCGCCATTGGCGTCGAAACAGGCTGCAAACAGGATCGCGTCATCCTTGCCGAGGAACTTCGCCAGCCGCTGCTCCAGTTCCCGGTGGATGTCCTGGGTGCCGCAGATGAACCGGACAGAGGCCATGCCGAACCCTTTCGGCTCCATCGCGTCCTTGGCGGCTTTGATCAGGGCGGGGTGGTCGGCCAAGCCCAGATAGTTGTTGGCGCACAGGTTGATCACCTGACGCCCGCCAACCGTGATCTCGCCCCCCTGCGGGGAGGTGATCATTCGCTCGCGCTTGTACAGCCCCTCGGCCTCGATCTGGGCCAGCGTGTCGGAGATGTCGGTCAGAAAAGCAGTGGACATGCGCAAACTCCCTTGGTGTCTCGAGTCGCACGTCTAGCATAGCGGATGTGTTTCCGGAATACAGGATTTCAGGATTGCGGAAAAAAATCCGTGAAACTGGAAGGCGTGAGTGAAATTCCGCCATTCCGGACTATCTGAACCCAGGGAAACGGAGGGTTGCAGTATGGCACGGGTCACAGGCATCGGCGGAGTATTCATCAAAGCACGCGGCGACGCCAAGGCGCTGGCGGCATGGTACAAGGATCACCTGGGGCTGGTGCTGGAAGATTTCGGCGGGGCGGTTCTGAACTGGCAGGACGACAGGGCAGAGGACGGCGGCCTGACAGTCTGGGCCACTGCCGACCCGGACGGCACGTGGTTTGCCCCCAGCACCGCGACGTTCATGATCAATTACCGCGTCGACGACATGGACGGCATGATTGCGCAGCTGGCAGCGGCGGGCATTCCCGTCCTGCAAGGGCCGCAAACCCATGAGAACGGCCGCTTCGCCTGGATACTGGACCCCGAAGGCAACAAGGTGGAGCTTTGGGAACCCAAACTCTGGGATGAGAAGAACAAGGGCTGACAGCCCAAAAGAAAACGCGGCCCGCTTTCAGGGACCGCGTTTCAAATCTGCAAGTCTGCTTGGCTTATGCCAGCTGCAGGTTCACCGCCGACTCGCGGCCGTCACGGCCTGCTTCGATGTCGAAGGTGACTTTCTGGTTGTCCGCCAGGCCGGTCAGGCCGGAACGCTCAACAGCGGAAATGTGCACGAACACATCTTTGCTGCCGCCGTCGGGTGCGATGAAGCCGAAGCCTTTGGTGGTGTTGAACCATTTTACGGTGCCAGTGGCCATATCCGTAGTCTCCTGATGATTGCTGCCCGCGGAAGTGCGGCAGCCTGGCGTAGTCGGTCTGGATCGAGAGACTGAAAACGCCGCAGAGCGGGAGACAGTGGATCGACAAGAATAACGTAAGCGGACCACATATGGGCCGTTGTCCCGAGTCGTTCAAGGGCTTTGTTCGCATAAAATCCGATAAGGGGCTTTCCTGCCGATGCAGGCTGTCAAACCGCTTCCACGTTTTCCCGCAACGACTCTCGCAGGTTTCGCCTGAACGCAGTCACCAGCGTCAGGCATTCTTTACAATCAGAAACACCCGCGCGGGCCCCTCGGGAGCGGTGATGGAATGCGCGACATCAGCGGCATAGCGGGCGGTATCGCCGGCCCGCAGCTGGTCCTTGGCATTGCCGGAACTCACCGCGATCTCCCCTTCCAGCACCGTCAGCTGCTCCACCGCGCCGCGGGTGTGCGGCTGGCTGACCAGCGCACCGCCCTGGTCGAACCGGATGTCATAAACCTCATGCCCGCCGGCCTCTTCCGGCGGCGAAAGGATGCGGATGCGGCAGCCCTGGCCCATGTTCTCGATCTTGGGCACATCCGCGGCGCGCAGCACTTCAATCCGGTCCTGCATGTCAGCCGCTTCCAGCAGCCCGGCAAAGTCCACCTGCAGTGCGCGGGTCAGGTTCCACAGCGTCGCAATGGTGGGGGAGCTTTCGCCGCGCTCGATCTGGCTCACCATCGAGCGGCTGACGCCGGAGAGATTCGCCACGGCCTCTAGGCTCAGGCCTTGGGCGCGGCGGGCCTCCTTCAGGCGGGCGGGCAGCAGGGTCAGGATATCGTCTGTGTTTTCCGTCATGACGGATTCTCTGCGCTGATGCGGCTGATTTGTCAAATGTTCCCGCAGACGGCGATGCCGCGCTGCGGCGGTGCACAGGTGGTGTACAGCCGGTGCATGGGGGGTGACAGCCTGGTGACACCGCGTGTTGATGACGGCACGTATCAGCAGACAGATCAATGCTGCGGGTGCATGATGGGGGAAATCTGACGAGGAGAGAGACTATGAATGACATCGTGATCCTGGACGGCGCCCGCACCGCCATCGGCACTTTTGGCGGCGCGCTGGCGGGCACTGCGCCGATCGACCTGGCCACCACGGTCTCCAAGGCCGCGCTGGAACGCTCCGGCGTCGAAGGCGGCCAGATCGGCCATGTGGTGTTTGGCCATATCATCAACACAGAGCCGCGCGACATGTACCTGAGCCGGGTTGCCGCAATGCAGGCCGGAGTTCCGGATGCGGTTCCGGCGATGAACGTCAACCGCCTCTGCGGCTCCGGCGTGCAAGCAATTATCTCAGCTTATCAATCTCTTGCCATGGGCGACGCCGAGTTCGCGCTGGCCGGCGGCGCCGAAAACATGTCGCGCAGCCCCTACATCATCCAGCAAAGCCGCTGGGGCGCGAAGATGGGCGACGTGAAGTCGCTCGACATGATGCTGGGCGCGCTGAACTGTCCCTTCGGCACCGGCCATATGGGGGTGACGGCAGAGAATGTGGCGGATGAGCATGAAATCACCCGCGAACAGATGGATGAGTTCGCACTCACCAGCCAGACCCGCACGGCGGCAGCGATCGAGGCCGGGCACTTCAAATCGCAGATCACCCCCGTGGAGGTGAAGGTGAAACGCGACCTGGTGCCGTTTGAGGTGGACGAACACCCCAAGGCCACGACGCTGGAAGCGCTGGCCGGGCTGAGGGCGGTGTTCCAGAAGGACGGCCGCGTAACCGCGGGAAATGCCAGCGGAATCAACGACGGCGCGGCGGCCATGGTGCTGGCCACGGCTGCGGCGGCAGAGAAGGCGGGGCTGAAGCCCAAGGCGCGGATTCTGGGGTACGCCCATGCCGGCGTGCGCCCCGAGGTGATGGGGATCGGTCCGGTGCCCGCGGTACGCAACCTATTGGAAAAAACCGGCCTGTCGGCTGGCGACTTCGACGTGATCGAGTCCAACGAAGCCTTTGCCGCGCAGGCGCTGGCTGTGAACAAAGAACTGGGGCTGGACCCGGCCAAGGTGAACCCGAATGGCGGCGCCATTGCACTGGGGCATCCAGTGGGGGCCACAGGTGCCATTATCACCCTGAAAACGCTTTATGAACTGGAGCGGACCGGCGGTTCCAAGGGGCTGATCACGATGTGCATCGGCGGTGGTCAAGGTATCGCGCTGGCGATCGAGCGGCTTTGACGGCACGCGCGGCAAGGGGCGGTTTCAAAGCTGCGCCTTGCCGGGCTGTACGGCTTTTACGAAGAAATTATGTGATTGAGATATACAGGTCATGCAATTTTAAGTAGAAACAAGTATCCCTTATGAACGCATGACGGTTCACGGTGGTTTCGAGACTACGCTTCGCGATTCACCTGTCAGGGGCAAAAGAACAGCCGTGAATGCGCTAAGATCGCGTGATCCCGGCACCAGCCACGCCGGTACAGGGTATCTAAGTGACAGCCAAAGTTTTGCTTCTGGAGGATGACGCCGGCGTCCGCTTCACCTTCAACATGGCGCTGCAGGAAGCGGGATATGATGTTACCGCCGTCACCAGCTGCAGCGACGCCATCTCTGCGTTGACCGAATTGCCCCTGGACGTGCTGGTGCTGGACCTGAAGATCGGGGAGGAGATGTCGCTGCCGGTGGCAGATTATGCCGCCCTGCTGCGCCCGGATATTCCAGTGGTCTGCATCACCGGCAGCCGCCTGTTTTCAGGCGGCGAATTGTTCAACCTCAGCCGCAATATCCGCTGGGTGCTGCGAAAACCAGTCAATCTGTCCGATCTCCTCAGCATGGTCGACCATGTGACCGGGCGGGTTCCCGCCATGGCGGCAAGCTGACAGGGGCGGCGAGGCGGGTCTTTGGGGCCCTTCCGGATGGTCCGGTTTGCTTGGTCTGGCGGTCGCGCTGAAGGCCTTAGCCGCAGGAAATCTTGAAAATTGCACCCTTGCCGGGTTCGGCATCGGCAGTGAGCTTCCAGGAGTGGCGGCGGCAAATTTCGGCGCAAGTCGACAGCCCGATGCCGCTGCCTTCGATTTCGCGGTGCGCCCGGTGGAATGGCTGGAGAATCCGGTGCTTCTCCCGCGGATCAAACCCCATGCCGTTGTCGGCAACAGACAGCACCCATTGCTCCCGCCCGATGCCTTCCATGCTGATGGTGATTTCCAGCGGGCGGGCCGGATCCCGGTACTTGATCGCGTTGGACAGGAAGTTGGTCAGCACCAGATGCAGCAAGGTCGGGTCCGCCTGCAGCGTGATGCCCGTGCCGTAGACGCGGGTCTTGGCGCCGCACTCCTGCAGCGCCTGGTGCAGGCTATCGCAGGCTTCTGAAACCGCATCTGCCATGACAACTTCCTGAAAGCTGGTGCCGGAGGCGGTTGATACCGAATGCTCCAGAAGCTCCGTCGTCAGCTGGTCCATCTGCCGCGCGGCCCGGGCCATGTGCTGGAGGAATTCCCTGGCGGTCTGCGGCAGTGCGGCGCTGTAATGCTCGGAGAAGAATTGCAGGGAACCGGTCATGGTGTTGATCGGCGTGCGCAGATCATGCGCGGCGGCATGGGCAAAGGCCTCCATCGACAGAAGGGTTTCCTGCAGCTTTGCGTTGGCATCCTTGGCGGTGGACAATTCACCGCGCAGCTTGCCGCGCATCTCGTTCATCTGCCGCAGCCTGTCCGCCGTCAGCCGCAGCTGGTCCTGGGTCAGCAGCATCAGCCGTTCGCCCTTGGTGGCCGACCGCAGCAGCGAGATCCGGAATTCAGTGTCCGGCAGCGGTGCGGTCAGATTGCCCGCGGCCATCGGAAAGGACACGGAGCCGGCAGCGGCGCCCTTGCGCAAGCTGGAGATCACATCGTCCCGGTCGCACAGCGTCAATTTGCTGAAGCATGTGCCTGCCAAGTCGCCGCTCCCAGACTGGGAAAAGGGACAGAAGCTGCGCTCTGCCCGCCGGTTGCAGACAAGGATGCGGCCATCCCAATCCAGAATGAACGACCCGTACGGGAACGCAAGAAAGGCCTTGCCGAGCACATCGGCGTTCACATCCGCGTCTTCAGGCAGCATCAGCGGCACCTCTGCAGCAGTTGCGCGTGCCGCCTGCAGGACAGCTGGCGGGAGGATGGCAAACGGCACCCCCTCGGGCAGCAAAACCCGGTAGCGTGCAGTGTGGCCGGAATGCCGGACGGTCTGTGATCTCTCGGTCCTCCATGGTTTCTGACAGCCTGCGCCTAAGCGTCCGGTGCCTGTTCGGTGCCAGTGACGGTCAGCTGCAAGCCGCCGTACACTTGGGAGATCCGGCCATCCTTTTCCCGTTTGGCTTGGGCAAACAGAAGCGCCCGCAGATAGGTCCCGTCCAAAGCGCGCAGCCGCAACGAGTGATGCAGAGGCCGGCCCTCGACCTGCACATCCCGCAATCCGTCTCTGGCAGCGTCCCGGTCGTCCGGGTGGATCTGCTCCAGCAAAAGCTCCGCTGAAGGCCGGGTTGTTTCCGGATCATAGCCGAGCAGGTAGAACATTGCCGGGTTCCAAGAGGGCACGTTGTTTACAGCGTCAATGGAAAACACGCCGATGGAAAGGCGGTCTTGTATCGCTGTACCGCAGTCAATCAGCAAGTCCCGGTCGTCCACTTCGTCCTTGTCCCAGCAAACGCCGATAAACTGGACGATTTCGCCATGAGAATCCTGAAACACGGTCATGCTGCCCTTCAGCCAGCTGGCATCGCCCGAGTCGTTAAAGAACCGCGCTTCGAATTCGAAGGAGCCGCCGTCCTTCTGCAGCTTGGCGAGCGAGGACCTTAGGAGCGGCTGGTCTTCGGGGTGCGCGCGGGCAAGGATATCTTCGAAAGACCGGGCGCTGGAGCTATGCCCGACCCCGAAAATCTCCCTGGCCTCCGGCGACAGATAAGTCTCTCCGGAATCCAGATTATGGGTCCAAAAGCCCACCCTGGCGACTTTGCTGACCAGCCGTAGAACGTTGTAGAAGGGTTCGATGTCAAAGCGGGTGACGGTGATCGAAATGCCGATCTGCTTGTGATGCACGTCCAGCACCGGTGACATAACCAGCGTGTAGTAGCGGCCGCCCGACAGCACCGGTATGCGCCGGGTCTGCTGCAGCCGCAGAACCGCATTGGCGATCGGCGCCAGAGCCGGGAACCCGCGCGGCAGGTTGCATTGGCTGAGGTGCAAGCCGGTGGGCGGCAGATCACTGATTCCCAGCAAGTCCTGAGCCATGCGCGAGGCGCGGCGGATGATCAGCGCCTGGTCTGCCAGCGCCACCGCATAGGGAGAGTGACCTGCCCCCCGCGAAATC